>NZ_QTPQ01000004.1:0-230361 GCF_003853425.1 Burkholderia sp. Bp9140 | reverse complement strand
GCCGCGACCTTCGCAAGCGAGCCGCCGAATTTGCCGACCGCGGTCCGCGCGGCCGATACGATCACTACGTCCGTCATGTTCAGTTCCTGCATTGAAATCAGTGGGTCGATCCGTATTGCGTACTGTATTGCGTGCCGGTGCCGGTACGGCGCGGCGGCCGACGACGGCGCGTGAGCGCCACGCGGCCCGCGATGCGGCTGCACGCTCGCGCGCCCATGCACGCCGCACATCCGCCCGTCCCGGCCGCGCCCGGACACGCTGCGGCAAGCCGGACGTTCGCCGGTCGCCGCGCGGCACACGCGGCGGGCCGGCGCCCGCCGGCGCCGCTCAATCGTGTCGCGCCTGCGCGCGACACGCGGTCATGCAGCCGATTCGCGCGAAGCGGCTTCCTTGCGTGCGGTGGCGGCCGTCTGCTTGGCACCGCGCGCCGTCGTTTCGCTGACCGCTTCGAAACCGCTTTGCGCGGCCTCGATCGCTTGCCCCGTCGCTGCGCGCACGGAGTCGGCCGCGGCAGTCGCCGCGGACAGCGCCGAGTTCAGCGCGGCGACCACCGGGGCCGAGCCGGCCGGCGCATGCTTCGCCAGCTCGCCGAACACGTCCTTCACGCGCTTGTCGGTCTGCTCGTACTGAGCCTGCGCGACCTTCGTCCATTCGGCCTGCGTCGACACCGCGATGTCGAACAGATGGCGACCGTACGCGACGGCCTTGCCGGCGGCTTCCTGCGGTGCGGCGATCTGCTGCGCGAAACCCGCGGCCGGGTTGCTCGCGTTGAACGCGTTCTTCAGCTTGTCCTCGTACTCCTCGAGCGCCGTCTTGGCCGCTTGCACGTTGAGTTCGACGACAGCCTCGAAACCGTTGATCGCCGGACGGGCAATCGCGAACCACGCGGCAATTCCGGATTGATAATCGGCGGCGAGTTTTTCGGGGGCAAATACGGACATCGGGCACGCTCCTGTTAGCAATGCGAGAGACGACGTAGAGAAAAAATGGAAGTCAGTTCGACGGCCTGCTTCCTTATTGACAACCCGCAGACCCTATTGAATGCGAGAAGTTGAAGATGGCCATTCTAGATGGATTGATTGTCAATTAAATGGCATCAATACTAGGTGAAAACCCTTACCGGTCGAAATGACCATCATTCAGCCGGCGTTCAAACGCAATGGGGCCACGTTGCAACACCTTGTCCGGAAATGCTTTTTACATTTTTACAGCATAGTACATGCCAGCCGCCCGCAACATTTACCCGTCATTATTCCCGTTATTGGAAAAGAGGCGCGCATTGAAAATGGAGCAGTCGCTTATGTAATCGTTTTTCCAGATTTATTTTGAAATCGTTACCGGGATTATTAATGATGGAATCAATGATCGTACAAAATACCGGATGCGCCGGCGACGATCTCATCCGGCCAGCTCGCGATGCAGCGCGCGAAACTCCTGCGCGAGCTTGTGCGCCGGCTCGAGATGGATCACCGGGGTCGACTGCTGATGCGACTCGCGGATCTTCACCGACGCCGACAGCCGCGACGCCAGCACCGGCAGCCCTTCCGCGACGAGTTCGTCGACCAGCCGCTGCGGGAGGCTCGCGCGCGGCTGGAACTGATTGATGACGATCCCTTCGACCTCGAGCGCCGCGTTGTGGTCCTGCTGGATTTCCTTCACGTTCTCGAGCAGCGTGTACAGCGCGCGGCGCGAAAAGTCGTCGCAGTCGAACGGAATCAGGCAGCGCTCGACCGCGATCAGCGCCGAGCGCGTGTAGAAGTTCAGCGCGGGCGGCGTGTCGATGTAGACGGCATCGTAGGTGTCGAGCTCGTTGAGCGCGTCGCGCAGCTTGTAGATCTTGTAGCGCGACTCGAGCTTGCCGTGCAGCGTGTCGAGGTCCGGATGCGCGGGCATCACGTCGAGCCCGTCGAACGGCGTCGGATGGATGAACGACGCGACGTCGACCGGCCGGAAGTTGAACGTCAGCGCGGTCTCGAAGAATTCGGCAACGCCCGGATGCGCGTCGGTCGCGCGGTCGCCGAGCAGGTAGCGCGTGGAATTCGCCTGCGCGTCGAGGTCGATGACGAGCGTGCGCAGCCCTTCGCTCGCGCTGATCGCCGCCAGGTTGCAGACGATCGTCGACTTGCCCACACCGCCCTTCTGGTTGAATACGACCCGCCGCATTGTGTCTCCTTCGATCGAAACGTCGAAAGAACGAGCTTAGCCGGTCAATCGTGGCGGCCGCATGACATCCGTCAGATACGCGGCAGCGGGCCCGACACATAACGGTTGCCGGGCCACGTTCCACCGCCATGGCAGCCCCTGCCCGACGCGAATGCCGAGCGATCGCGCGTCGGCGGCAGCCGGGCCGCGTGCATCCGGTCGAGCCCGTCAAGCAGACGGAGGAGGATCAGCACGCCCGTGCCGGTACCTTCAGGGCCGCCAACCCTCGGCGGCCGCAACGGTTGGGAATCGCGAGGTCATATGCGCACACCATGGATGTCGCAGAAATGTTGCGGCGCCGCATCCAGGCTGTTACACTAGGGAAAACCCTAGTTAGAGCTCGCGAAGGAGCAATTGTGTACCCCGTATTTTCGTTCCTGATGGATATGCTGCCGGGCCGCAGCACGGCTTCGTTTTCGCCTGCGGCAAAAGTGAACCGCGTCACACTCACGGGCACGGTTGACCGCAGCGATGGCGTAGTCCTGTCGATCGACGGTAGCAACGCGCTGGTCCGGTGGCCGACGGGTGGCAAGTCCGTTGAGCGCGTCGGCAATCTGGTCGCGATCGTTACCTAAGCCCAATCGGTCGATTGTCCGGCGCACTCGGCGCCAGTCTTGCGGACGGACAACGCGCAACCACATGGCACCCGATCGGCATCGCCCCCGCGTGATGCTTTGGACGGGAATGCAGCGGGTGCCGAGCGTGTGGGAATCGTTTCAAGCCCCTCCCCTCCAATGCGACCGGCGTGCAACTGCGCCTCCCCGCCTTTCACGATGCCTTTCATGGCGCTCATCTCGCAGCGCTCGCTCGAGGCTCGGTTCAATTTCAACGTCGACATCGTCGCCGATTCAACGTGCACATCCCGCGCCATCGCACCGATGGCGCTGCCGAAGGCCCGGTCAATGCCATCAGAACTTCACGAATCGCACATCGGGTCACGTCAGACTCCATTCGACGAACGGAACCCATCCGACTAGTCACGCTTCACCAGGATCGAAACACGTGTAAACGAAAAAAGACCCGAAGATCCAGGCCAAATCACTGATTCAGCTCGGAAATTCGGGTCCGTCCTTACACCTGGAACCGACATTCCTCTCAGAACGGAATATCGTCGTCCATCTCGTCGAAGCCGCCGCCTGCCGGCGCGCTCGGACGGCTCTGGCCACCGCCTGCACCGCCGCGCGGCGCGCCGCCGGCACGACCGCCGCCACCGCCGCGTTCCATCTGTTCGCCGCCGCGACCGCCGCCGCCACCACCGTAGCCGCCGCCATAACCGCCTTCGTCACCGCCGCCACCGCCGCCGCCCGAACCGCCGCGGCCGCCCAGCATCTGCATCTGGTCGGCGACGATTTCGGTCGAGTAGCGATCCTGGCCGTCCTGGCCCTGCCACTTGCGCGTGCGGATGCGCCCTTCGATATAGACCGACGAGCCCTTCTTCAGGTATTCGCTGACGATTTCGGCGAGACGGCCGAAGAACGCGACGCGGTGCCACTCGGTCATTTCCTTGAAATCGCCGCTCGCCTTGTCCTTGTAGCGATCGGTCGTCGCGAGACGGATGTTCGCAACCGCATCGCCGCTCGGCAGGTAACGGACTTCAGGATCGGCGCCGAGATTGCCGACGAGGATGACCTTGTTGACGGATGCCATGTGTTTCTCCAGTAAATTCGATGCCGGGCCGCCCGCGAATGTCGTCGGAGCGGCCCGCCGGGCAAGCCGGCGAACGCCGCCTGTGCTTGCCCGAAAAGAAGGCTCAGGCCTTGCGCGGCGGCGCTTTCATGCTGGCCGCGATTATAAGCCACGCCGCCACGAGCCCCGAGCACGCATAGAAGACGGTGTTCGCGCCGCCGTGCTTCAGCAGCCAGCCGCCCACGATGCCGCCGAGCGCGAGCCCGATCGATTGCGTGGTGTTGTAGACGCCCGTGGCCGCGCCCTTGCGCGAACCGGGCGCGAGCTTCGACACGAGCGACGGCTGCGATGCTTCCAGGATGTTGAAACCCAGGAAGTACACGAACAGGATCGCCGCCACAATCAGGATGGTATGCGGTGCGCTGCCGAGCAACAATTGGCCGATCAGGATAGCCAGAATGCCGCCGAGCAGCACCGGCTTCATCTTGCCCCGTTTTTCCGCGACGATGATCGCCGGGACCATCATCACGAACGCGAGCCCCATCACCGGCAGGTAGACCTTCCAGTGCGCGGCGACCGGCAGCCCGCCGTCGACCAACAGGCGCGGCACGACGAGGAACAGCGCCGTCTGCGTCGCGTGCAGCACGAGCACGCCGAAGTTCAGGCGCAGCAGCTCGCCGTTGTGCAGCACTTCGCCGAACGGCGCCGGCACGTGCACGGGTTTCGCCGCGTCGGGCACGACCCACACGACGACGCCGATCGCGAGGATCGACAGCACGCCGACGATCGCGAACAGCCCGCTCATCCCGACCCAGTGGAACACGATCGGCGCGCCGACGATCGCGACCGCGAACGACACGCCGATCGAGCCGCCGACCATTGCCATCGCCTTCGTGCGGTTCTGCTCGGAGGTCAGGTCGGCGATGAACGCGAGCACCGCGGACGACACCGCGCCCATCCCCTGGATCACGCGGCCGACGATGATCCACGTGATGTCGTGCGCGAACGCGGCGACGAAGCTGCCGAGCGCGAAGATCAGCAGGCCGGTGGCGATCACGGGCTTGCGGCCGAACTTGTCCGAGGCCCACCCGTAGAAGATGTACAGCAGCGACTGCGTGACGCCGTAGGCCCCGAGCGCGATGCCGACCAGCAGCACGTTGTCGCCGCCCGGGATGGTTTTCGCGTAGACCGAGAACACCGGCATGATCATGAACAGGCCGAGCATGCGCAGCGCGAAGATCGCCGCGAGCGACGTGGTCGCGCGCAGTTCGGGCGCAGTCATGCGGGAAGACGTGGCGGACGGATTGGACATCTGGAATGAATTTCGAATGATCGGAATGTCCGCCCGGCGGCGGGCGGCGAAAGATCAGGGCCACCGGCCTGGCAGGCGCTTTCCGGGGCGTGACGCGGGCAGCCCGCGGGCCGCCCGAAGCCGTGCGGCGTAGCCGCTTCCCCGGCGTGGACACCGCCTTGCTGCCGGCTGCCAGCAAAGGCTGGGGGACCCTCAACGACGGCCTCGAAAAGCCGTTATAGTAGCAGGTTTGGTTCCCTCCATTTTCGCCAGGTTCATGGAACAGATCCGTATCCGTGGGGCACGCACCCACAACCTGAAAAACGTCAATCTCGACCTGCCGCGCCACAAGCTGATCGTGATTACCGGGTTGTCCGGGTCGGGCAAGTCGTCGCTCGCGTTCGACACCCTTTATGCCGAGGGCCAGCGCCGCTACGTCGAAAGCCTGTCCGCGTACGCCCGCCAGTTCCTGCAGTTGATGGAGAAACCCGACGTCGACCTGATCGAGGGCCTGTCGCCCGCGATCTCGATCGAACAGAAGGCGACGTCCCACAACCCGCGTTCGACCGTCGGCACGGTCACCGAAATCCACGACTACCTGCGACTTTTGTTCGCACGGGTCGGCACGCCGTACTGCCCCGACCACGACATCCCGCTCGAGGCGCAGAGCGTGTCGCAGATGGTCGACGCGGCGCTCGCGCTGCCCGAGGAAACCAAGCTGATGATCCTCGCGCCCGTCGTCGCGAACCGCAAGGGCGAGCATGCCGAGCTGTTCGAGGACATGCAGGCGCAGGGCTTCGTGCGCTTTCGCGTGCGCTCGGGCGGCGGCACCGCGAACGAGGGTGTCGCGAAGATCCACGAGGTCGAGTCGCTGCCGAAGCTCAAGAAGAACGACAAGCACACGATCGACGTCGTCGTCGACCGCCTGAAGGTGCGCCCGGACATGAAGCAGCGCCTCGCGGAATCGTTCGAGACGGCGCTGCGCCTCGCCGACGGCCGCGCGATCGCGCTCGAGATGGACACCGACCACGAGCACCTGTTCAGCTCGAAGTTCGCGTGCCCGATCTGCTCGTACTCGCTGCAGGAACTCGAGCCGCGCCTGTTCTCGTTCAACAACCCGATGGGCGCGTGCCCGGAATGCGACGGCCTCGGCCAGATCACGTTCTTCGACCCGAAGCGGGTCGTCGCGCACCCGTCGCTGTCGCTCGCGGCAGGCGCCGTGAAGGGCTGGGACCGCCGCAACCAGTTCTACTTCCAGATGCTGCAGAGCCTCGCGGCGTTCTACGATTTCGACATCGACACCGCGTTCGAGGATCTGCCCGAGAAGATCCGCAAGGTGCTGCTGTTCGGCTCCGGCAAGCAGACCATCCCGTTCTCGTACATCAACGAGCGCGGCCGCACGACGATCCGCGAGCACGTGTTCGAAGGGATCATCCCGAACCTCGAGCGCCGCTACCGCGAGACCGATTCGGTCGCGGTGCGCGAAGAGCTGTCGAAGTACCAGAACAACCAGCCGTGCCCGTCGTGCGACGGCACGCGCCTGCGCCGCGAGGCGCGCCACGTGCGGGTCGGCGCCGGCGACTACGCGCGCGGCATCTATGAGATCAGCGGCTGGCCGCTGCGCGACGCGCTCGGCTATTTCGACGGCCTGACGCTCGACGGCGCGAAGCGCGAGATCGCCGACAAGGTGATCAAGGAAATCGTCGCGCGCCTGACGTTCCTGAACAACGTCGGCCTCGACTACCTGTCGCTCGAGCGCAGCGCCGAAACGCTGTCCGGCGGCGAGGCGCAGCGCATCCGGCTCGCGTCGCAGATCGGCTCGGGGCTGACCGGCGTGATGTACGTGCTCGACGAGCCGTCGATCGGCCTGCACCAGCGCGACAACGACCGCCTGATCGGGACGCTCAAGCACCTTCGCGACCTCGGCAACTCGGTGATCGTCGTCGAGCACGACGAGGACATGATCCGCACGGCCGACTACGTCGTCGACATGGGCCCCGGCGCGGGCGAGCACGGCGGCGTGGTGGTCGCCGAAGGTACGCCGAAGCAGGTCCAGTCGAACCCGCAGTCGCTGACGGGCCAGTATCTGGTCGGCAAGCGCACGATCGAGTATCCGGACGAGCGGATCTCGCCCGATCCCGAGCGGATGATGCGCATCGTCGACGCGCACGGCAACAACCTGAAGCACGTCGACCTCGAGCTGCCGGTCGGCCTGCTGACCTGCATCACCGGCGTGTCGGGTTCCGGCAAGTCGACGCTGATCAACGACACGCTGTATCACGCGGTCGCGCGCCACCTGTACGGCTCGTCGGCCGAGCCGGCGCCGCACGAGGCCATCGAGGGTCTCGAGCACTTCGACAAGGTGATCAACGTCGACCAGTCGCCGATCGGCCGCACGCCGCGCTCGAACCCGGCCACCTACACGGGCCTGTTCACGCCGATCCGCGAGCTGTTCTCGGGCGTGCCGACCGCGAAGGAGCGCGGCTACGATCCGGGCCGCTTCTCGTTCAACGTGAAGGGCGGCCGCTGCGAGTCGTGCCAGGGCGACGGCGTGCTGAAGGTCGAGATGCACTTCCTGCCGGACGTCTACGTGCCGTGCGACGTGTGCCACGGCAAGCGCTACAACCGCGAAACGCTCGAAGTGCAGTACAAGGGCAAGAACATCAGCGAAGTGCTCGACATGACGGTCGAGCACGCGTACGAATTCTTCAGCGCGGTGCCGGTGATCGCGCGCAAGCTGAAGACGCTGCTCGACGTCGGCCTCGGCTACATCCGCCTCGGCCAGTCGGCCACGACGCTGTCGGGCGGCGAGGCGCAGCGCGTGAAGCTGTCGCTGGAGCTGTCGAAGCGCGACACGGGCCGCACGCTGTACATCCTCGACGAGCCGACCACCGGCCTGCACTTCCACGACATCGCGCTGCTGCTCGAGGTGATCCACCGGCTGCGCGACCAGGGCAACACGGTCGTGATCATCGAACACAACCTCGACGTGATCAAGACGGCCGACTGGGTGATCGACCTCGGCCCCGAAGGCGGCGCCGGCGGCGGCCAGATCATCGCGCAGGGCACGCCCGAACAGGTCGCGAAGACCAAGGCGAGCTTCACCGGCAAATACCTCGCGCCGCTGCTCAAGCGTCCGACCCGCAAGGCGGCGGCCGGCTGACACGTTCCGTTCCCGCGCCGGCCGCCCGGCCGCGGGCGCCCGGCGCCCGCGGCGGCGCCGGCCTCCTCGTTTTCCCTTCTGCGTTTACACCACGAGCCAAACAGCGCCGTGGCGGACCATAATGGCAGCTATACTTTACGGTCGTAAGGTTCGCCATCCGCACCAATCCGGTGCGACGCCGGGCGACCGCCGTCGTGCCGCCCACCGCGCGGCACGACACACGAACGACAGGAATCCACGATGGAGAAGCAACAAGAGTCGCGCGACGCGCAGAACCGCGAGCCCCACCTGCGTAGCGTGCGGCTGACGAGCGACTTCAGCCTGCCGAAGCTGTCGGCGATCGAGACCGGCAGCTATCTGTTCGCCCTCGTCGCGATGGTGCTCGTCATCGAACTCAAGCTGCTGGGCGGGCTGCTGGCCGGCATGCTGGTCTATCAGCTGATCCACACGATCGCCCCGGTGATCGAACGCCACACGACGAGCATGCGGGCGCGCTGGGTCGCCGTCGTGCTGCTGTCGATCGCGATCGTCGGCGGGCTCACGGGCCTGACGATCGGCATCATCGATCACTTCGAGCACACGGTGCCGAACCTGCAGAGCCTGCTCGGCCAGCTGATGCAGATCGTCGAGCAGACGCGCGCACGCACGCCGGCCTGGATCGCGAACCTGCTGCCGGTCGACGTCGAACAGATGAAGGCCAAGGCGGCGCTGCTGATGCACTCGCACATGGATCAGCTCCAGCAAGGCGGCAAGAGCGTCGCGCGCGGCTTCGGCCATGTGCTGTTCGGGATGATCATCGGCGCGATGATCGCGATCGGCGTCGAGCACGGCAAGGTGCGCCGTCCGCTGTCGACCGCGCTCGTCACCCGCGTGTCGCGCTTCGCCGAGTCGTTCCGCCGGATCGTGTTCGCGCAGATCAAGATCTCGGCGATCAACGCGGCCTTCACCGGCATCTACCTGCTCGTCGCGCTGCCGCTCTTCCACCAGCGGCTGCCGCTGTCGAAAACACTGGTGCTCGTCACGTTCATCGTCGGGCTGCTGCCGGTGATCGGCAACCTGATCTCGAACACGCTGATCGTCGCGGTGTCGCTGTCGGTCAGCATGGGCACCGCGATCGCATCGCTCGCGTTCCTCGTCGTGATCCACAAGCTCGAGTACTTCCTGAACGCGAAGATCATCGGCGGCCAGATCGAGTCGCGCGCGTGGGAGTTGCTGCTCGCGATGCTGATCATGGAGGCCGCGTTCGGGCTGCCGGGCGTGATCGCCGCGCCAATCTTCTATGCATACCTGAAGCGCGAGCTGTACATGCTGCGGCTGATCTGACGGCCGCGCCCGCCGCCCCGCGCATCACACGCATCACGCGATAAAAAAACGCCGCGCCCCCGTGAAAGGGCGCGGCGTTCCTGTTTGCGGCAACCGACGGCCGGCGCAGGCCGGCCGACGCGAACCGCCGATCAGCGGAACACGACGGTCTTCGTCCCGTTCAGCACGATCCGGTGCTCGACGTGCCACTTCACGGCACGCGCGAGCGTCACGCACTCGACGTCGCGGCCGATCGCGGTGAGCTGGTCGGGCGTCATGCTGTGGTCGACGCGCTCGACTTCCTGCTCGATGATCGGGCCTTCATCGAGGTCGGTCGTCACGTAGTGCGCGGTCGCGCCGATCAGCTTCACGCCGCGATCGAACGCCTGGTAGTACGGTTTCGCGCCCTTGAAGCTCGGCAGGAACGAATGGTGGATGTTGATCGCGCGACCGGCGAGCTGCTGGCACATGTTCGGCGACAGGATCTGCATGTAGCGCGCGAGCACGACCAGATCGGCCTGGTGTTCGTCGATCACGTCCAGCACGCGCGCTTCCTGCGCGGCCTTCGCCGCATCGGACGACCCGCCGACGAGCGGGAAGTGATGGAACGGGATGTTGTAGCTCGCGGCGAGCTGGTAGAACTCCTTGTGGTTCGACACGATCGCCGGGATCTCGATCGGCAGCTGGCCGGTGCGATAGCGGAACAGCAGGTCGTTCAGGCAATGGCCGATCTTCGACACCATGATCACGACGCGCGGCTTCACGGCCGCATCGTGCATTTCCCAGCGCATCGCGAACTGCTCGGCGAGCGGCGCGAATTCCTTGCGAAGCGTGTCAAGCGCCGACGCGGCGTCCGCGCCGTCGGCATCCTGCTCGAAGTGCACGCGCATGAAGAACTCGCCGGTGCGGCTGTCGCCGAACTGCGCCGAGTCGAGGATGTTGTTGCTGCGCTCGAACAGGAAGCCCGAGACCGCGTGAACGATGCCGTGCCGGTCGGGGCACGACAGTTTCAAGATAAAGCTGTGATCGGTCGACATGACCGCTACTCCCTTCGTTTCGGTATTCGTCAAATAGGCCGTTCGGCGCGTTACGCGGCCGGCGCGAACAGCGCGTCGATGCCCGCGGCTTCCGCCGCCGCGAGCCAGCGGTGGCGCAGCAGCGTGTCGAGCATCGCGAGGCTCGCATCCGTCGTCGCGCGGCCTTCGCGCAGCCAGCCGATCACCTCGGGCACGCCGGCCAGCAGGTGCTCGGCCACTTCGCCGTCCTGGTTGTGCGGCGCGAAGTCGCGCGGCAGCGGCAGGTCGTACACGAAGATCAGTTCGGACTGCGTGCCTTCCGGCAGCGAGCACAGCACCTGCACCGCGCGGCCCGCGATCGCGCGCGCCGCCAGTTCGGCCGGCATGCCGGCCTCTTCCCAGCATTCCTTCGTGAGCGTCTCGTGAACGCTCAAGCCCCAGCCGATGCCGCCCGCGACGACGTTGTCGAGCATGCCGGGGTCGGTGGCCTTGGTCGCGCTGCGGCGGCCGAGCCACATCTGCGGCGCGGCGGGCGAGCCCGGCGCAGCCGCATATTCTACGATGCCGTTCAGGTGCACCGCATAAGTCTGCGTGCCGAAAAAGCGCGATGCGGCGCGCTCGATATACGCGAGCGGCGGATCGTCGAAGCGGTTGCGGATCGCATAGATCTCGTCGCGCCAGCCGGGAATCGCGCCTTCGGCGGCCAGCGCGCCGATCGCGCTCGCGAGCGCCATGCTGCGCGCGTCGACCGTGTCGTAGCGCGCCGCCAGCACGACACGCTCGTCCGTCAGCTCGAATACGTCGGGCCAGCGGGCGAGCTTCGCGACGTCCTGGCGACGCACCCAGCCCACGGCCACGCCGGCGATCTCGAAACGCAGGTGCGCGGCCGGATCGAAGCGGCGCGCGGCCGCAATGCACGGAAACGTCATCGGGCTCAGTCCTTCAGCGCGACGCGGATGCCGATCGCGATGAAGGTCGCGCCGGCAATCCGGTCGAGCCACATGCCGGCCTTCGGACGGCGCTTCAGCCAGGCGCCGATCGCGCCCGCGCCGACGCCGAACAGCGAGAAGATCGCGGCCGTCTGCAGCATGAACAGCGCGCCGAGCTCGAACATCTGCAGCGTCACGCCCTGCACGCCGTGCGGATCGACGAACTGCGGCAGGAACACGACGAAGAACAGCGTGACCTTCGGATTCATCAGGTTGCCGATCACGCTCTGCCGGAAGATCGCGCCAAGCGGCTGCGGCGGGCGCGCATGCGCATTCGCGAGGCCCTGGCTGCGCAGCGCCCTGATGCCGATCCACACGAGGTACGCGGCGCCCGCGAGCTTCAGCGTCTGGAACGCGACCGGCGACGAGCGCAGCACGGCCGCGACGCCGAGCGCCGCGAGCGTCGTATGGAACAGGATCCCGGCGGTGAAGCCGAGCGCCGCGACGAAGCCGGCCGCGCGGCCCTGCGAGATGCCACGCGCGAGCACCTGCAGGTTGTCGGGACCCGGCGCGAACGTGATCGCGATCGACGTGGCGAGAAACAGCATGAAGTTGGGCATCGTGACCTCGCGGCGTGGGCCGGCGTTCAATGGTTCAGTGGCCGGCGAATTCGGTGACGGTATAGACGGGCAGCCCCGCATTGCGCAGCAGCGTCGAGCCGCCGAGATCGGGCAGGTCGATGATCGCCGCGCCCTCGACGACGACCGCGCCGAGCCGCTGCAGCAGGTTGCGCCCCGCCATCATCGTGCCGCCGGTCGCGATCAGGTCGTCCATGATGATCACGCGGTCGCCGGCGCGGCACGCGTCTTCGTGGATCTCGACCGTCGCGCTGCCGTACTCGAGGTCGTACGATTCCGAGCACGTCTTGTACGGCAGCTTGCCGACCTTGCGAATCGGCACGAAGCCGACGCTCAGCTCGTACGCGACGATCGGCGCGATGATGAAGCCGCGCGCGTCGAGCCCCGCGACGTAGTCGAGCTTCGCATCGACATAGCGTTCGACGAACAGGTCGACGAGGATGCGCAGCGCCTTCGGGCTCTGCAGCAGCGTCGTGATGTCGCGGAACATCACGCCCGGCTGCGGCCAGTCGGGCACCGTGCGGATCTGGCTGTGGATGAAGGCGACCGGATCGAGCGGTGCGCCCGACGACGAATGCGGCATGAAACTCTCCGAAAAAAACGGTGCGCGAAGATCGGGCACCGTTTCGAATAAATACGGGTCAGGTTATCGAATCGCGGCTCAGGCCACCGCGGCCGGCGGCTCGCGCCGATGGCGCGACAGCCGCTCCTCCGCGAGCGCGAGCGCCTCGGGCAGCCCGCGCAGCACGACGATGTCGCTCGCGCGCAGCTTGGTCTGCGGGTCGGGTTCGACGCCGCGGATCCCGTGCCGGCGGATCGCCGTGACTTCCAGCCCGAGCGCATACAGCCCGAGCTCCTCCAGCGAACGCCCGACCGCGTCCGCGCGCGCGTCGACCGGCACCGATTGTAGCCGCACCTGCTCGTGATCGTCGTCGTCCGCGTCGTCCGCGCCGCGGAAATAGCCGCGCAGCAGGCTGTAGCGCTCGTCGCGCATCTCCTCGACGCGCCGCACGACCTTGCGCATCGGCACGCCGACCAGCACCAGCGTGTGCGATGCGAGCATCAGGCTGCCCTCGACGATCTCCGGAATCACCTCGGTCGCGCCGGCCGCGAGCAGTTTCTCGAGATCGGCGTCGTCGACCGTGCGCACGATCGCCGGCAGCGTCGGCTCCAGCTCGTGCACGTGGTGCAGCACGCGCAGCGCCGACGGCGTGTTCGCATAGGTGATCGCGACGGCCGCCGCGCGATGGATACCGGCCGCGAGCAGCGACTCGCGACGCGCCGCGTCGCCGAACACGACCGATTCGCCGGCCGTCGCCGCCGCGCTCACGCGATCGGGGTCGAGGTCCAGCGCGACGTACGAAATGCCTTCCTGTTCGAGCATGCGCGCCAGGTTCTGCCCCGCGCGGCCGTAGCCGCAGATGATCACGTGGCTGCGCTGCTTGAGGCTTTGGGTCGCGATCCGCGTCATCTGCAGCGACTGCTGCATCCATTCCGTCGACGACAGCCGCATCACGATCCGGTCGGCGTTCTGGATCAGGAACGGCGCGGCGAGCATCGACAGCAGCATCGACGCGAGGATCGCCTGCAGCAGCGTCGAGTCGACGAGGTGCCGGTCGAGGATCAGGTTCAGCAGCACGAAGCCGAATTCGCCGGCCTGCGCGAGCCCGATGCCGGTGCGCATCGCGACGCCCGGCGTCGCGCCGAACAGGCGCGCGAGCCCCGCGATCATCGTCCCCTTGAACAGGATCTGCCCGACGAGGAAGCCGAGCACGAGCAACGGGTGCTCCCAGATCACGCGCGGATCGAGCAGCATCCCGGTCGTCACGAAGAACAGGCCGAGCAGCACGTCGCGAAACGGCTTGATGTCCTCTTCCACCTGGTGGCGGAACGGTGTCTCGGAGATCAGCATCCCCGCGATGAATGCGCCGAGCGCGAGCGACAGGCCGAAGCGGTCGGTGATGAACGCGGCGCCGAGCGTGACGAGCAGCAGGTTCAGCACGAACAGCTCCTGCGAGCGGCGCCGCGCGACGACGTTGAGCCAGCGTGTCATGAAGCGCTGGCCGACGATCAGCAGCAGCGCCAGCGCGATCACGATCTTGACCGCCGCGAAACCGAGCGTGAGCGCGAGATCCCTCGACGACTCGGCACCGAATGCAGCGATCACGATCAGGAGCGGCACCACCGCGAGATCCTGGAACAGCAGCACGCCGAAGATGTTGCGGCCGTGCGCGGTCTCGATCTCGAGCCGCTCGGCGAGCATCTTCGACACGATCGCCGTCGACGACATCGCAAGCGCGCCGCCGAGCGCGACGCTGCCCTGCCACGTGATGTGCACCCAGCGCTCGAACAGCGCGCCGAGCACGACCGCGAGCACGAGGGTCGCGACCACCTGCAGCAGCCCGAGCCCGAACACGAGCCGCTGCATCGCCCTCAGCTTCGCGAGCGAGAACTCGAGGCCGATCGAGAACATCAGGAACACCACGCCGAATTCCGCGAGGTGCTCGGCCCGTTCGAGGTCCGCGGCGACGCCGAACGCGTGCGGGCCGACCAGGATGCCGACGGTCAGGTAGCCGAGCATTGGCGGCAGGTTCAGCGAGCGAAAGACGACGACGCCCACCACCGAGGCCAGCAGCAGCAGCAGGGTCATTTCGAGCGGGGAAATCACGGGCAAAGCGTCCTCGTTCGTCGGTGCCACGGCAATGCGGGCGCGGGTGGTGGCGGTGGGCAAGCGACGTCGGACGAGTCCGAAGGCGCGGCGCGGCGAACAAACGCCTTTGCTATACTCCGCGCATGATAGCGAAAATCAATGATGATCGGGCGCTCGCGCTCGCCCGCGACGTGCTCGACATCGAGGCGGACGCCGTGCGCGCGCTGCGCGACCAGCTCGACGGCGACTTCGTCCAGGCCGTCGCGCTGCTGCTCGGCTGCCGCGGCCGCGTCGTGGTATCCGGCATCGGCAAATCGGGGCATATCGCCCGCAAGATCGCGGCCACGCTGGCGAGCACCGGCACGCCGGCCTTCTTCGTCCACCCGGCCGAGGCCAGCCACGGCGACCTCGGCATGGTCACGTCGGACGACGTGTTCATCGGCATCTCCTATTCCGGCGAATCGGAAGAGCTCGTCGCGATCCTGCCGCTCGTCAAGCGGATCGGCGCGAAGCTGATCGCGATCACGGGCCGTGCGGAATCGAGCCTCGGCACGCTCGCCGACGTGAACCTGAACGCCGCGGTGGCGAAGGAAGCGTGCCCGCTGAACCTCGCCCCCACCGCGAGCACGACCGCCGCGCTCGCGCTCGGCGACGCGCTCGCCGTCGCGGTGCTCGATGCACGCGGCTTCGGCTCCGAGGATTTCGCGCGCTCGCATCCGGGCGGCGCGCTCGGCCGGCGCCTGCTCACCCATGTGCGCGACGTGATGCGCTCGGGCGACGATGTGCCGAGCGTCGGGCTCGACGCGACGCTGTCGGACGCGCTGTTCCAGATCACCGCGAAGCGCCTGGGCATGACGGCCGTGGTCGACGCCGCCGGCAAGGTCGCGGGCATCTTCACTGACGGCGACCTGCGCCGCGTGCTCGCGCGCGACGGCGATTTCCGCACGCTGCCGATCGTCGACGTGATGACGCGCGAACCGCGCACGATCGGCCCCGATCAACTCGCGGTCGAGGCCGTGGAACTGATGGAGCGCCACCGGATCAACCAGATGCTGGTGGTCGATGCCGACGGCGCGCTGATCGGCGCGCTGAACATGCACGACCTGTTTTCGAAGAAGGTGATCTGATGAGCGCAGCGCTGACTGCGGCCGAACGCGCGAGCCGCGTGAAGCTGATGATTTTCGACGTCGACGGCGTGTTGACCGACGGCGGCCTGCTGTTTACCGCGGCCGGCGACGCGATGAAGTCGTTCAATTCGCTCGACGGCCACGGCGTGAAGCTGCTCGGCGAGGCCGGCATCGCGACCGCGATCATCACCGGCCGCCGCTCGGAGATCGTCGCGGCGCGTGCGAAGGAAATGAAGATCGCGCACCTGTTCCAGGGCGTCGAGAACAAGCTTGCCGTGTTCGCCGACCTGATCGCGTCGCTCGGCATCGGCGCCGACGCCTGCGGCTACATGGGCGACGACTGGCCCGACCTGCCGGTGATGCTGCGCTGCGGCTTCGCGACCGCGCCGGCCAACGCACACCCCGAGGTGATCGCCCGCGCGCACTGGGTGGCCGAGGCCCGCGGCGGCGAGGGCGCGGTGCGCGAAGTCTGCGATGCGATCCTGCGCGCGCAGCGCCGCTACGACGCGCTGCTCGCGTCCGCCTGCGGAGCCTGACGGATGAATACGCATTTCCGCTGGACCCAGCTGCTGCCGCTCGTCGCGGTCGCCGCGCTCGCGGGCATCACTTGGTGGCTGCTGCAGGCAACGCTGCCGCTGCCCGGCGAGGGCGCCGTGCAGCCGAAGCGCCATACGCCCGACTATTTCGCGGACAACTTCTCGGTCACCGAGCTCGACCAGTCGGGCACGACCCAGTACCGGCTGACGGCCGCGAAGCTGATCCACTACGAAGACACCGAAAACAGCGACCTGACCGATCCGGCCATGCGCGCATTCCAGCCCGGCAAGCCGGTCGTGACGACCACCGCGAAGCGCGGCACCGTCAACGGCGACGTGTCGATCGTCGATTTGTACGACGACGCGCGCATCCTGCGCGTGGCCGGCGGCGGCGACCCGCAGATGCAGGCCGATTCCCAGCATTTCCGGATCTTCGTCAATGACGATGTGATCCAGACCGAAAAGCCGGTTAAACTTCAGCGCGGCCTGTCGCTCGTCAACGCGACCGACGGCATGAAGTACAACAACGTCACCCGGGTCATCGAGCTTTACGGCAACGTGCGCGGCACGATTGCCGCGGCGGACACGTCCGGCGGCTCGAAAGGTCAATCCAGGTGACGCATCCCTCACGTGACTGCATGAACGAACCGTTCCCTCGACAGAATTCCGGCGGCGCTGCGCGCGCCGTCCGCGCCGCGCTCGCCGCGACGCTCGTGGCGCTCCCGCTCGTCGGGCTGGCGCCGCTCGCCCATGCCGAGAAGGCCGACCAGAACAAGCCGATCAACGTCGAGGCCGACAACCTGACCTATGACGACCTGAAGCAGGTGACGGTCGCGACCGGCAACGTCGTGATCACGAAGGGCACGATCATCATCAAGGGCGATCGCGTCGAAGTGCGCCAGGATCCGGAAGGCTATCAGTACGCGACGTCGTTCGGCAGCGGCAAGAAGCACGCGACGTTCCGCCAGAAGCGCGAAGGTCTCGACGAATACATCGACGGCGACGCCGAGCGCATCGACTACGACGGCAAGCAGGACCTGACGACGCTGACGACCGCCGCCACCGTGCGCCGCCTGCAGGGCACGTCGACGATCGCCGACACCGTGCACGGCAGCGTGATCACGTACGACGGCCAGCGCGACTTCTACACCGCGAAGGGCGGCAAGGACGTCGCGACGCCGGGCAACCCGAACGGCCGCGTGCGCGCGATGCTGTCGCCGAAGAACGGCGGCCCCGGGCAGCTGAACGGCGCGCCGGCGAAGCTGTCGCCGTCGACCACGATCCAGGGAGCGCCGGGCCAATGAACGCGCTACCGAACCGCCAGCCGGCCGGCACGACCAGCTCGCTCGTCGTCCGCAACCTGAAGAAACGCTATGGCTCGCGCACGGTCGTCAAGGACGTGTCGCTCGACGTGAAGAGCGGCGAGGTCGTCGGCCTGCTCGGCCCGAACGGTGCCGGCAAGACGACGTCGTTCTACATGATCGTCGGCCTCGTGCCGACGGATGCGGGCGAAATCTCGCTGAACGGCAGCTCGATCAGCCTGCTGCCGATCCACAAGCGCGCATCGCTCGGCCTGTCGTACCTGCCGCAGGAAGCGTCGGTATTCCGCAAGCTGACCGTCGAGGAAAACATCCGCGCGGTGCTCGAACTGCAGTACGGCGAAGACGGCAAGCGGCTGTCGAAGGACGCGATCGCATCGCGCACCGAGGCGCTGCTCGACGAGTTGCAGATCGGCCACCTGCGCGAAAACCCGGCGCTGTCGCTGTCGGGCGGCGAACGCCGTCGCGTCGAGATCGCGCGTGCGCTTGCGACCAACCCGAACTTCATCCTGCTCGACGAACCGTTCGCCGGCGTCGACCCGATCGCGGTGCTCGAGATCCAGAAGATCGTCAAGTTCCTGAAGCAGCGCAACATCGGCGTGTTGATTACCGATCACAACGTCCGCGAAACGCTCGGCATCTGCGACCACGCGTACATCATCAGCGACGGTTCGGTGCTCGCCGCCGGCGCGCCGAGCGAAATCATCGAGAACGAAAGCGTGCGCCGCGTGTACCTCGGCGAACACTTCCGCATGTAACTTTCCCCCTGTGGCTGGCTGCACCCCGCCCGGCATCGCCGCGCGGGGCCGCGCCCGCGTGCCCCGCACGGCGGCCCTGCCCGCGGCCGGGCGCCGCGCCGCGCGTAATCGCGGATGGCTCAATGCGCCTGGGTCGTGGCAAACTGCCGGTATGACTCCCTCCTTGCCATGAAAGCCAGCCTTCAACTCCGCCTGTCGCAACACCTGGCGCTGACACCGCAACTGCAGCAGTCGATCCGGCTCCTGCAGCTGTCGACGCTCGAACTGCAGCAGGAAGTCGCGATGGCCGTCGCGCAGAACCCGCTGCTCGAGAACGATGACGAATGGATCGCGAGTCCGCTGCGTGTCGCGGCGGACGGATCGCTGATCGCGCAGACGCCCCCCGGACAAAACATGGACCCGGGCACCGCGAACGGCAGCAGCCAGTCGAGCGATCGCGCCGAGCGCGACGAGCCGGCCGGCGCCGACGAATACGACAGCTACGCGTCGGGTGACGCCGGCGACGGCCCGCAGTGGAATCTCGACGAGTACGGCCGCTCGAGCGGCGCCTCGGACGACGACGACCTCCCGCCGCTGCAGGTGCAGGAAGCCGCGACGTCGCTGCGCGACCACCTGTCCGCGCAATTGCGCGTCACGCAGGCCGGCCCGCGCGATCGCGCGCTGGTGATGTTCCTGATCGAATCGCTCGACGATGACGGCTACCTGACCGCCTCGCTCGACGAAGTGCTCGCCGACCTGCCGCCGGAACTGGAAATCGACTGTGACGAACTGAACGCGGCGCTCGCGCTGCTGCACAGTTTCGACCCGGCCGGGGTCGGGGCCCGCTCGGCCTCCGAATGCTTGAAGCTGCAGCTGCTGCGCCTCGATCCGTCCCCCACCCGCACGCTCGCGCTGGAAATCGTGTCGCAGCATCTCGAATTGCTCGCCGCGCGCGACTTCACGCGGCTGCGCAAGCAGCTGAAGGCGAGCGACGACGCGCTGCGCGACGCGCACGCGCTGATCCGCTCGCTGGAGCCGTTCCCCGGCGCCGCCTACGGCAAGGCCGAGGCCGACTACGTCGTACCCGACATCATCGTGAAGAAGGCAGGCCAGGGCTGGCTCGCGGAACTCAACCCGGAAGTGATGCCGCGCCTGCGGATCAACAACCTGTACGCGAACATCCTGCGCAACAGCCGCGGCGATCCGTCGGCCGGATCGTTGAAACAACAGTTGCAGGAAGCACGCTGGCTGATCAAGAACATCCAGCAGCGATTCGACACGATCCTGCGTGTCGCGCAGGCTATTGTCGAACGTCAGAAGAATTTCTTTGCGCACGGTGAAATTGCCATGCGCCCCTTGGTTTTGCGGGAAATTGCTGATACGCTGGGCCTACACGAGTCGACTGTCAGCCGTGTGACAACCGGGAAGTACATGCTGACCCCGTTCGGGACGCTTGAATTTAAGTACTTCTTCGGATCACACGTTTCGACCGACACCGGAGGCGCCGCATCGTCGACCGCCATCCGAGCCCTGATCAAGCAACTGATAGGAGCTGAAGACCCAAAATCGCCACTTTCGGACAGCCGCATTGCCGAGCTGCTGGCAGAACAGGGATTCGTGGTTGCGCGCCGCACGGTTGCCAAGTATCGCGAAGCCCTCAAAATCCCGGCAGTGAATCTGCGCAAGTCTCTTTAAGCCTGCTGCCTGCCCGGCGGCAGGCGTGTTCCGGCCACCGCGCACACGGGGAACAGGCCGGGCGACCTGTCCGCGAATCTGCCGCCACATGCGGCAGGGGCAAGTCGACCGGAGCGCCGCCTCGATGCGGCCGGGTGGTCACTCGCTTGGAGAAGCACTATGAACCTGAAGATCAGTGGACATCATCTCGAAGTCACGCCTGCAATTCGCGAATACGTGATCACCAAGCTGGACCGGGTGCTACGCCATAGCGATCAGGTAATCGATGGCACTGTGATCCTCTCGGTCGACAACCACAAGGAAAAGGACAAGCAGCAGCGCGCGGAAATCAACCTGCACCTGAAGGGCAAGGACATCTTCGTCGAAAGCGCAAACGGCAACCTGTACGCTGCGATCGATCTGCTGATCGACAAGCTGGATCGCCAGGTCGTCAAGCACATGGAGCGTCTGCAGACCCATGCGCACGACCCGATCAAGCTGCAGCCGTCGATCGACCAGATCGAACTGCCGCCGCAATAACGCTCACCGCAACACACAGCCGCCCGGTTCGCCGGGCGTTTTTTTTGTGCCCGGGCGGCAGTGGTGCGACCGGTCCGTCCATGCTGCGCCACGCACGCGGCTGTGCTCTATAATGTTCCGGTTATCGCCGGGGGGGCGTTGGGTGCGGTAGCTGCCTTGCAGGTTCCGATGCCGAACGCCTTGATATCGCCGAACATGGAAAATCAGTCTGCCGCCGCAAGGAGACCCCAGGCCGCCCAATCGCCTGCCAACATGAATCGCCTAGCCAAAATCCTGCCCATCGAGAACGTCGTCATCGACCTCTCCGTCACCAGCAAGAAACGCGTCTTCGAACAAGCCGGGCTGATCTTCGAAAATCAGAACGGTATCGCCCGCAGCACCGTCACGGACAACCTGTTCGCGCGCGAGCGCCTCGGCTCGACCGGGCTCGGCGAAGGCGTCGCGATTCCGCACGGGCGCATCAAGGGGCTCAAGCACCCGCTCGCCGCGTTCGTGCGGCTCGCCGACGCGATTCCGTTCGAAGCGCCCGACGGCCAGCCGGTCGGTCTCCTGATTTTCCTGCTCGTCCCCGAGCAAGCCACCCAGCAGCACCTCGAGATCCTGTCGGAAATCGCGCAACTGCTGTCCGATCGCGATGCACGCGAGCGTCTGCACAACGAAACAGATCTCACCGAGTTGCATCACCTGCTCACTCAGTGGCAACCTTGAGTTGATCCGGGCGGAATATTTTCCCGAACGAGGCGGCACGCGCCGCCGTCCAGGGCCGCCCGGCGCCGGTCCGGCATGGCGACGCCCGTCGCCGCGCGCATGCACCGGCTCATTGGAGTGACGAGAGTCATGGATACGTCCAGCATCAACGCCCAGAGCATCTTCGACGACAACGCGGCCACGCTGAAGCTGAGCTGGCTGACGGGGCATGAAGGCTGGGAGCGCGGTTTTTCGGCCGACACCGTCGGCAACGCGACGTCGAGCGCCGACCTCGTCGGCCACCTGAACCTGATCCACCCGAACCGGATCCAGGTGCTCGGCGAAGCCGAGATCGACTACTACCAGCGGCAGACCGACGAAGACCGTTCGCGCCACATGGCCGAACTGATCGCGCTCGAACCGCCGTTCCTCGTCGTCGCCGGCGGCGCCGCCGCGCCGCCCGAACTCGTGCTGCGCTGCACGCGCTCGTCCACGCCGCTGTTCACGACGCCGATGTCGGCCGCCGCGGTGATCGACAGCCTGCGGCTCTACATGTCGCGCATCCTCGCGCCGCGCGCGACGCTGCACGGCGTGTTCCTCGACATCCTCGGAATGGGCGTGCTGCTCACCGGCGACTCCGGGCTCGGCAAGAGCGAACTCGGCCTCGAACTCATCAGCCGCGGCCACGGCCTCGTCGCCGACGACGCAGTCGACTTCGTCCGACTTGGCCCCGATTTCGTCGAAGGCCGCTGCCCGCCGCTGCTGCAGAATCTGCTCGAAGTGCGCGGCCTCGGCCTGCTCGACATCAAGACGATCTTCGGTGAAACCGCCGTGCGCCGGAAAATGAAGCTGAAGCTGATCGTCCAGCTCGTGCGCCGCCCGGACGGCGAATTCCAGCGGCTGCCGCTGGAAAGCCAGACGGTCGACGTGCTCGGTCTGCCGATCAGCAAGGTCACGATCCAGGTGGCGGCTGGCCGCAACCTCGCGGTGCTGGTCGAGGCGGCCGTGCGGAACACGATCCTGCAGTTGCGCGGAATCGACACGTTGCGCGATTTCATGGATCGGCAACGACTCGCGATGCAAGATCCCGACAGCCAGTTCCCCGGCAAGCTCGTGTAACTTCCCCGCGCCGGCCTCGCAGCGCCGACGCGTCGAGCCGGTGCTATGATGAAACGTCAGGATTCTCTGCTTCCCATGCGCATCGTCCTCATCACCGGCATCTCCGGCTCAGGCAAGTCCGTCGCGCTGAACGCGCTTGAGGACGCAGGCTATTACTGCGTCGACAACCTGCCGCCGCACGTGCTCCCCGAACTCGCCCGCTACCTTGCCGAGGGCGGCCAGCACCGGCTCGCGGTCGCGATCGATGCGCGTTCGAGCGCCTCGCTCGACGAAATGCCCGGCCTGATCCGCTCGCTGTCGCTCGAGCACGATGTCCGTGTGCTGTTTCTCAACGCGAGCACGCAGGCGCTGATCCAGCGCTTCTCCGAAACGCGCCGGCGCCACCCGCTGTCCGGCTCGCCGTCGCACGACGCGAACGTCGGGCTGCTGTCGTCGCTCGAGGAAGCGATCGAGCGCGAGCGCGACCTGGTCGCGCCGCTCGCCGAATTCGGTCACCAGATCGATACGAGCACGCTGCGCGCGAACGTGCTGCGCACGTGGGTCAAGCGCTTCATCGAGCAGAAGAACAACGACCTGATGGTGATGTTCGAGTCGTTCGGCTTCAAGCGCGGCGTGCCGCTCGATGCCGACCTGATGTTCGACGTGCGCGCGCTGCCGAATCCGTACTACGACCATGAGCTGCGCCCGCTCACCGGGCTGGACCAGCCGGTCATCGCCTTTCTCGACGCATTGCCGATCGTCCACCAGATGATCGACGACATCCATGCGTTCCTGATGAAATGGCTGCCGCACTTTCGCGAAGACAACCGCAGCTACCTGACCGTCGCCATCGGCTGCACGGGCGGTCAGCATCGCTCGGTGTTCATTGCGGAAACGCTCGCCGCGCGCCTCGCGCACGATGCGAACGTGATCGTGCGGCATCGTGACGCGCCCGTGGATGTCGACGCGTCGTCGCGGCTCGTCGCCGAGGTCGCCCGACCTTAGCGACACCCTCTCTCACCGGCGCGCCATGTCCACCCTATCGACCACCCTGATCGACCTGCCGCTGTTTCCGCTGCACACAGTGCTGTTCCCCGGTGGCTGGCTGCCGCTCAAGGTGTTCGAGGCACGCTATCTCGACATGTGCCGCGCCTGCCTGCGCGACGACGCGCCGTTCGGCGTGTGCCTGCTGAAGAGCGGCCCCGAGGTCGCGCAGGACGGCGCCGTGTCGGTGCCCGAGACCATCGGCTGCATGGCGCGCATCACCGAGTGCGACACCGGCGAATTCGGGATGCTGTACCTGCAGGCGATCGGCACGCAGCGTTTCGAGCTGCTGTCGCATCGCGTCGAAGGCAACGGACTGCTGGTCGGGATCGCGGAGCCGCTGCCCGACGACATCCCGCTCGAAGGCGAGCAGGCGCTCGCGCAATTCGGCTCGTGCGCCGAGGTGCTCGAGCGCATCATCGAGGCGCTGAAGAAATCCGAACCGGACAAGATGCCGTTCGGCGAACCGTTCCGTCTCGACGACCCGAGCTGGGTGTCGAACCGCCTCGCGGAACTGCTGCCGCTCGACCTGCGCGCGCGGCAGAAGCTGATGGAGTTTCCGGATGTCGGGGCACGGATCGATGCCGTGCACCACGTGCTCGACCGCCACGGATGGCTGTAGGCGCCGGCCGGCCTGCCGCGTCGCACCGGCATCGGCGCGCGAACCACCCTGACGGGCGCAACACCCGCGGCGGTCCGGCGCTTCCGTAAGCGCTGCTCGCGCCGCGCCCTTCCCCTTTCGTTACAGCAGCGGCCCGCTCAGCGCATCGAGCAGCTTGCGCACGGGCGCCGGCACGCCGTACGCGTCGAGCCCGGCGAGCGGCACCCACGCCGTCTCGGCGTCCTGCGCGTACGCGTCCGGCAACCCGCCGTTCGTCATGTCGCTCAGCCGCGGCTCGATCTCGAGCCGGAAATGCGTGAACGTGTGCGTAAACGGCGCGAGCGGCATCGGGCCGCCGCCGCCGAAGCCGCGGGCGAGTTCCGCGAGGGCAGCATCGCCGTCGGCCTGCGGCAGGCACCACAGGCCGCCCCAGATCCCGGCGGGCGGACGCCGCTCGAGCAGCACGGCATCGCCGTCGCGCAGCACGAGCATCCAGGTCTTGCGCGTCGGCACGGCCTTCTTCGGCCGCGCGGCCGGCAGTTCGCGCTGCCGGCCCGTCGATTGCGCGACGCAGTCGCCCGCGAACGGACAGCGCGCGCAATCCGGCTTGCCGCGCACGCACAGCGTCGCGCCGAGATCCATCAGCCCCTGTGTATAGGCGCTCACGTCGGCCGCGTTCGCGGCATCCGGCAGCAGCGATTCGGCCAGCGCCCACATGTCGTTCTCGACACGCTTCTCGCCCGGAAAGCCCTCGACCCCGAAC
The DNA here is from genome assembly GCF_003853425.1 of Burkholderia sp. Bp9140. Lineage (NCBI taxonomy): Bacteria > Pseudomonadati > Pseudomonadota > Betaproteobacteria > Burkholderiales > Burkholderiaceae > Burkholderia > Burkholderia sp. Bp9140. Next base: position 205,418 of record NZ_QTPQ01000004.1, on the reverse strand, counting down.
ACCCGCGCCAGCACGCGCTTCACGTTGCCGTCGAGGATCGTCGCGCGCGCACCGTACGCGAACGACGCGATCGCCGCGGCCGTCGAGCGGCCGATGCCCGGCAGTTCGGCGAGCGCTTCCGGCGTCGACGGGAATACACCGCCATGCTCGGCGACGACGACCTGCGCGCAGCGGTGCAGGTTGCGTGCGCGCGAGTAGTAGCCGAGCCCGGCCCACAGCGCCATCACGTCGTCGGACGGCGCGGCCGCGAGCGCGGCGACGTCGGGAAAGCGCTCGAGAAAGCGCGCGTAATACGGGACGACGGTCGAGACCTGCGTCTGCTGCAGCATGATTTCCGACAGCCAGATCCAGTAGGGATCGCGGGTGTTCTGCCACGGCAGGTCGTGGCGACCGTGCACGCGCTGCCAGGCGATCAGGCGCGTGGCGAACGTGCGGTGCAGCGGCGTGACGGGGAACGGAGCGGGAGCGATGCGGGGCGGCTTCAAGTGTTCGAATCTTTGGAAAGAGGTTTCAACGCGGGGCTCAACGCTGGCAGGTCGGGCAGTAATAGGTCGAGCGCTGACCCTGCACGATCTGGCGGATCGGGGTGCCGCATACGCGGCAAGGCAACCCGGCACGGTCGTAGACGAAGCAGTCGAGCTGGAAATAGCCGCTTTCGCCGTTGCTGCCGACGAAATCGCGCAACGTGCTGCCGCCGCGCTCGATCGCGTCGGCGAGCGTCGCGCGCACCGCGTCGGCCAGTCGTTCGTAGCGCGGCAGCGATACCTTGCCGGCGGCGGTCGTCGGCCGAATGCCGGCGCGAAACAGGCTCTCCGACGCATAGATGTTGCCGACGCCGACGACCATGTCGCCCGCGAGCAGCGCCTGCTTGACCGATACCGTGCGGCCGCGTGTGCGCGCGTGCAGCAGCGCGCCGGTGAACGCCGGCGAGAACGGCTCGACGCCGAGGCTCGCGAGCAGCGGATGCGCATGCACGTCGCCCGCTTCGCGCGGGTGCCACAGCACGGCGCCGAAGCGGCGCGGATCGCGGAACCGTAGCACGAATTCGTCGAAGATCCAGTCGATGTGGTCGTGTTTCGCGGCGACCGGCACGCCGGCCGCGGGCAGCACGCGCAGCGTGCCCGTCATCCCGAGATGAACGATGAACCAGCCCGCGTCGACCTCGAACAACAGGTACTTGCCGCGACGCTCGACGGCGAGCACCTCGCGCGCGCGCAATTGCTCCGCGAGCCCCGCCGGCACGGGCCAGCGCAGCATCGCGGTACGGACGTCGACACGCTCGACGCGGCGGCCCGCGACAAAGGGCTCGATGCCCCGGCGCGTGACTTCGACTTCTGGCAACTCTGGCATGTTTTGCGGGTCTGAGACGGGATTCACGATCGTGCGTGTATTGTAGCGAGCGCGTTACAATCGGTTGAAACATCGAACGGATTTCCATGACCTTGCCCTCGAAGCTGCTTCTGAAGCGCCCCGCCGCCGAGCGCGGCGCGCGCGCCTTCCCGGTCCGCCGTGCGCTCGGCGCCGCGCTGTTCGCCGCGTGGACCCTCACCGCCTTCCCGGCTCACGCGCAGGCTCCGGCATCGGACGACGCGGAGCCGCAGGGTGCGTTCGAGCACGTGATGCCGGACGAGAAAAAGGATCTCCCGGGCGTCCCGCTGACGAGTCAGATCGTCTATCAGGTGCTGGCCGCCGAAGTGGCACTCCAGCGCAACCAGCCGGCGCCGGCCTACCAGACCTACCTCGCCCTCGCCCGCGACACGCGCGATCCGCGCATGGCGCAGCGGGCGACCGAGATCGCACTCGGCGCGCAAAGCCCGGCCGACGCCTTGTCCGCGGCCAATCTGTGGCGCCAGTACGCGCCCGATTCGAACCGCGCGTCGCAAGTCGACGCCGCGCTGCTCGTGCTCGCCGGCAAGCCGGCCGACGCGCAGCCGATGCTCGCGCGCGAGCTCGCCCGCGCGACCGGCGAAACGCGCGGCCCCGCGATCCTCGCGCTGCAGGCGCTGCTGGTGCGCGGCTCCGACCGCGTCGCCGGCCTCGCGGTGCTGAAGGACATGCTGAAGAACGACCTGAACCGCCCCGAGGCGCAGCTCGCGATCGCGCGGCAGCAACTGGCGGTCGACGACAAGGAAGGCGCCGCGCAATCGCTGAAGCAGGCGCTGCAGATCCGTCCCGACTATCTGCCGGCGGCGCTGATGCTGTCGCAGATGGGGCCCGCGGAGCGCGCGGCCGGCATCGCGTCGTTCGAGAAGTATGTTCAGCAGAATCCGAAGTCGCGCGATGCGCGGCTCGCGCTGTCGCAGCTCTATCTCGCCGACGACCGCCTCGACGACGCGCGCAAGCAGTTCGAGACGATGCGCAAGCTCGACTCGAAGGATCCGACGCCGCTGATGGCGCTCGCGCTGATCAAGATCCAGCAGAAGAAGCTCGACGACGCGAGCGCGTACCTGAAGCAGTACGTGCAGCTCGGCGACAAGCAGCCGAATCTCGACGTCGGCCAGGGCTACATCTATCTCGCGCAGATCTCGATCGAGCAGGGCAACGACGCGCAGGCGTCGCAATGGCTCGACAAGGTCGACCAGACGAGCCAGCACTACCTGCCCGCCCAGATCACGCGCGCACAGCTGCTGCAGAAACAGGGCAAGACCGACGAGGCGCGCAAGGTGCTCGACGACCTGCCGATCAGCGACCCGCGCGATGCGGCCGTGGTCGCGCGCACCGACGCGTCGATCCTGTTCACCGCGAAGCGCTATCCGGAAGCCGAGGCGCGGCTCGCGCAGGCGGTCCAGGACTTCCCGGACGATCCCGACCTGCGCTACGACTATGCGATGGCTGCCGAGAAGACCGGCCACTACGCGGCGATGGAAAAGCAGCTGCGCGAGCTGATCCGCACACAGCCCGACAACCCGCAGGCGTACAACGCGCTCGGCTATTCGCTGGCCGATCGCAACCAGCGCCTGCCCGAAGCCAGCAAGCTGATCGACAAGGCTGCGTCGCTCGCGCCGAACGATGCATACATCATGGACAGCCTCGGCTGGGTGAAGTACCGGATGGGCGATGCCGCCGGCGCGGCGAAGGTGCTGCGGCGCGCGTACGAGCTGCAGCCGAACGCGGAGATCGGCGCGCACCTCGGCGAGGTGCTGTGGAAGAGCGGCGCGCAGGACGACGCGCGCACCGCGTGGCGTGCCGCGCAAAAGCTCGAGCCCGACAACGACACGCTCGTGCAGACGCTGAAGCGCCTCCAGATCAACGGCCTCTGATGCGGATGTTCCCGATGCTTTCCCTGTCTTCCCGCGCGCTGCGCACGCTGGCCGCGGCCGGCGCGGTGCTCGCGCTCGCCGGCTGCGCGAGCACGCCGCCGTCGGCGAATGCGCCGGCCGGCGCCGTGTTGCAGACGGCCGCGACGCATGCGTACCACGGCCGCTTCGCGGTGCAGTACAACGACCGCCTCGGCCGACAGCAGAACGTGTACGGCAACTTCGACTGGCAGGAGCATGGCGACGACGTGTCGCTGGAGCTGCGCAGCCCGCTCGGCCAGACGCTCGCGGTCGTGAAATCGACGCCGCAGGCCGCGTCGCTCGAACTGCCGAACCGCCAGCCGCAGTACGCGACCGATGTCGGCGAGCTGATGCAGAACACGCTCGGCTTCTCGCTGCCGCTGGCCGGCCTGCGCTACTGGCTGCTGCCGACGCCCGCGCCCGCGACGCCCGCGCAGACGGTGCGCGACCCGGTCGACGCGACGCACGTCAAGCAGATCCGCCAGGACGGCTGGACGATCGACTATCTCGCCTACGCGGACGCACCGGCCACCGGCGTCAAACGCGTCAACCTCGTGCGCGCGGCGCCGCCGCTCGACATCAAGCTCGTGCTCGACCAGTAAGCACGTGAACCTAGCCCCGACATACGCATGACCGATTCGACCCGCTCGCTGCGCAACTGCCTTGCGCCCGCGAAACTCAACCTGTTCCTGCACATCACCGGCCGTCGCCCGAACGGCTATCACGATCTGCAGAGCGTGTTCCAGCTGCTGAACTGGGGCGACACGCTGCACTTCACGCTGCGCGACGACGGTCGCGTCACACGCGTCACCGACGTGCCGGGCGTGCCCGAGGAAAGCGATCTCGTCGTGCGCGCGGCCAACCTGCTGAAGACGCACACGGGCACCGCCGCCGGGGTCGACATCGAGATCGACAAGTGCCTGCCGATGGGCGCGGGCCTCGGCGGCGGCAGCTCCGACGCGGCGACGACGCTGCTCGCGCTGAACCGCCTGTGGCAGCTCGACCTGCCGCGCGCGGAACTGCAGTCGCTCGCGGTAAAACTCGGCGCCGACGTCCCGTTTTTTGTTTTTGGAAAAAATGCGTTCGCAGAGGGTATCGGAGAAGAATTAGCTGAGGTAGAATTGCCGACTCGCTGGTTCCTGGTTGTGACGCCGCGAGTTCATGTCCCCACCGCTGAAATTTTTTCAGACGAGTTGTTGACAAGAGATACGAAGCCAGTCACAATTACGGACTTTCTTGCACAGCAAAGCAGCGATGCGGGATGGCCAGACAGCTTCGGCCGGAACGACATGCAGCAAGTTGTAACAAGTAAGTACGCGGAAGTTGCGCAGGTGGTCAAATGGTTGTATAATGTGACCCCCGCGAGGATGACCGGCTCCGGAGCAAGCGTGTTTGCAGCGTTTCAAAGCAAGCACGAGGCAGAAGCGGCGAAAGCCAGGCTGCCCACCGGTTGGAACGGTGCAGTTGCCGAGAGCCTGAACGAGCATCCGCTCTTCGCTTTCGCGTCATGAAGTTTTGCTTTGCCGGATGGCCTACAAGTCCGGTGAAGTTGTCAGTTAAGTGTAGGGGAGTCGCCAAGTTGGTCAAGGCACCGGATTTTGATTCCGGCATGCGAGGGTTCGAGTCCTTCCTCCCCTGCCAAAAATTTTCCCGCATTTCCCGCCTAAGCCTGAAGCAGGTGCACGATGAGCAGCCACAGCCATGATGGCTTGATGGTCTTTACTGGCAACGCGAATCCCGCGCTTGCCCAGGAAGTCGTCAATATCCTTGGAATCCCCCTCGGCAAAGCAATGGTCAGCCGTTTCTCCGACGGCGAGATCCAGGTCGAGATCCAGGAAAACGTGCGCGGCAAGGACGTCTTCGTCCTGCAATCCACGTGCGCGCCGACCAACGACAACCTGATGGAACTGATGATCATGGTCGACGCGCTCAAGCGCGCGTCCGCCGGCCGGATCACTGCTGCCATCCCCTACTTCGGCTATGCCCGCCAGGACCGTCGCCCGCGCTCGGCGCGCGTCGCGATCTCGGCGAAGGTCATCGCGAACATGCTGGAAATCGCCGGCGTCGAGCGGATCATCACGATGGATCTGCACGCCGACCAGATTCAAGGCTTCTTCGACATCCCGGTCGACAACATCTACGCAACGCCGATCCTGCTGGGTGACCTGCGCAAGCAGAACTACTCGGACCTGCTCGTCGTGTCGCCGGACGTCGGCGGCGTGGTCCGCGCCCGGGCACTCGCGAAGCAGCTCAACTGCGATCTCGCGATCATCGACAAGCGTCGTCCGAAGGCGAACATCGCCGAAGTGATGAACATCATCGGTGAAGTCGAAGGTCGTACCTGCGTGATCATGGACGACATGGTCGATACGGCCGGCACGCTCTGCAAGGCCGCGCAAGTGCTGAAGGATCGCGGTGCGAAGCAGGTGTTCGCGTACGCGACGCACCCGGTTCTGTCGGGTGGCGCCGCCGAGCGTATCGCCGCATCGGCACTCGACGAGCTGGTCGTCACCGATACGATCCCGCTGTCGGCCGAATCGCTGGGCTGCTCGAAGATCCGCTCGCTGACGAGCGCGAGCCTGCTGGCCGAAACGTTCTCGCGGATCCGCCGCGGCGACTCGGTGATGTCGCTGTTCGCGGAATCCTGATCGCGTAACGACACGACAAAGCATGCGCAGAAAGCGAAGCGGCAACGCTTCGCTTTTTGCACAATCGGACGGGATAGACGAAACCCCGGCCGTTTCATCAGGGGCCGCTGTTTGACGGCCCCGTTTTACTGCCTGGTCGCGGGCAGCCATTGGAGAATCATATGAAAGTCGTCGCTTTCGAGCGCCAAGAGCAAGGTACGGGTGCGAGCCGCCGCCTGCGCAACGCTGGTAAGACCACGGGTATCGTTTACGGTGGCGAAGCAGCCCCGCAAAAGATCGAACTCGATCACAACGCCCTGTGGCACGCCCTGAAGAAGGAAGCTTTCCACTCGTCGATCCTCGACCTCGAAGTGGCTGGCCAGTCGCAACAGGTCCTGCTGCGCGACGTGCAATACCACCCGTTCAAGCAACTGGTGCTGCACGTGGACTTCCAGCGCGTTGACGCGAAGAAGAAGCTGCACACGAAGGCACCGCTGCACTTCCTGAACGCTGAAATCAGCCCGGCCGTGAAGCTGTCGAGCGCGATCGTTTCGCACGTCGCAACGGAAATCGAAATCGAGTGCCTGCCGGCTGACCTGCCGGAGTTCCTCGAAGTCGACCTGTCGAAGATCGAAGCGGGTCAGTCGCTGCACGCGAAGGACATCGCGCTGCCGAAGGGCGTCGCGCTGGTCGCGCACGTCGACGCGGAAAACCCGGTTGTCGCATCGGCGACGGTCCCGGCTGGTGCCGTGTCGGACGCAGCAGGCGAAGGCGAAACGCCGGCTGCCTAAGGGCTGCCCACGCGCCCGTTCGATCCGTTTCACGAAACGGTCGACGCAACCCGCCGCGGCTTGCCCGGCGGGTTTTTCTTTTTCTGCGCCCAGGCGGCCGCTGCCGCCCATGAAACGTCATGATCAAACTGATCGTCGGCCTCGGCAATCCCGGGGCGGAATACACTGCGACGCGCCACAACGCCGGTTTCTGGCTGATCGACCAGCTCGCCCGCGAAGCCGGCACGACGCTGCGCGACGAGCGCCGCTTCCACGGCTTCTATGCGAAAGCGCGCCTGCACGGCGAGGAAGTCCACCTGCTCGAGCCGCAAACCTACATGAACCGCTCCGGCCAGTCGGTCGTCGCGCTCGCGAGTTTCTTCAAGATCCTGCCCGACCAGATCCTCGTCGCACACGACGAACTCGATCTGCCGCCCGGCACCGTGAAGCTGAAGCTCGGCGGCGGCAGCGGCGGCCACAACGGCCTGAAGGACATCTCCGCGCACCTGTCGTCGCAGCAGTACTGGCGCCTGCGCATCGGCATCGGCCATCCGCGCGACCTGATCCCGGACGGCGCGCGCGCCGGCGCGAAGCCCGACGTCGCGAACTTCGTGCTGAAGCCGCCGCGCCGCGAGGAGCAGGACGTGATCGATGCATCGATCGAGCGTGCGCTCGCGGTGATGCCGATGGTCGTCAAGGGCGAACTCAACCGCGCGACGATGCAGCTGCATCGCAACTGAACCCGCACCGCACCGGCATGGTGCAACGTGCCTTCCGGCAGCGCCGGGCGGCCTCTCCGTCCCGCGCAATTGCGCACCGCGGCGCCCACATGCGGTAGTCTGGTCGTTTTTGCCCGTCAGGAGCCAAGCGGTGAGCCGTTACTGGAGCGACGTCGTTCAGCAACTCGTGCCTTACGTGCCGGGCGAACAGCCCGCGCTCGCACACCCCGTCAAGCTGAACACCAACGAGAATCCCTATCCGCCTTCGCCGCGCGTCGTCGCGGCGATCGCCCGCGAACTCGGCGACACCGGCGACACGCTGCGCCGCTATCCCGACCCGCTCGCGCGCACACTGCGCGAGACGGTCGCGGCCCATCACCGCATCAAGCCCGAGCAGGTCTTCGTCGGCAACGGCTCCGACGAGGTCCTCGCGCACGCATTCCAGGCGCTGCTCAAGCATGACCGGCCGCTGCGCTTTCCGGACATCTCGTACAGCTTCTACCCGACCTATGCGCGCCTGTACGGCGTCGAGACCACGATCGTGCCGCTCGCGGACGACTTCTCGATCCGCGTCGAGGACTATCTCGACGACGCGGGCGGCGTGCTGTTCCCGAACCCGAATGCGCCGACCGGGCGCGCGTTGCCGCTCGCGGACATCGAGCGGATCGCGGCCGCGAACCCGTCGTCGGTCGTGCTGATCGACGAGGCGTACGTCGATTTCGGCGCGCAATCCGCGATCACGCTGATCGACCGCCATCCGAACCTGCTCGTCGTGCACACGACGTCCAAGGCTCGCTCGCTCGCGGGCATGCGCGTCGGCTTCGCGTTCGGCGACGCGACGCTGATCGACGCACTGAATCGCGTGAAGGACAGCTTCAACTCCTATCCGCTCGACCGGCTCGCGCAGGTTGCCGCGCAGGCGGCATACGAAGACACCGACTATTTCAGCGCGACCTGCCGGCGCGTGATCGACAGCCGCGCACGGCTCACGCACGCGCTCGAGGCGCTCGGCTTCGACGTCGTGCCGTCGGCCGCGAATTTCGTGTTCGCGCGCCATCCCGCGCACGATGCGGGCGCGATCGCGGCGAAGCTGAAGGATCGGGAGATTTTCGTGCGGCACTTCCGCGCGCCGCGCATCGACCAGCACTTGCGCATCACCGTCGGCACCGATGCCGAATGCGACGCGCTCGTCACGGCATTGCGCGACCTGATCGGCTGAAACACAAGCGGAAGCGGAACCGGCGCCGAACGGCGGTGCCGGCCGAGGAAATCGCAGCGTCGTGACGCGTGCGCGTCACCGCCGGGTCACTGCGCGTCGTCGCCCTTCGCGGCGGTCAACGCGTGATACTTCTCCATCAACTGCGCGTGCGATTCGTCATGCTGCGGATCGCGCGGAATGCATTCGACCGGACACACCTGCTGGCACTGCGGTTCGTCGAAATGGCCGACGCACTCGGTACACTTGTTCGGGTCGATCACGTAGATATCCGGGCCCATCGAAATCGCGCCGTTCGGGCACTCGGGCTCGCATACGTCGCAATTGATGCACTCGTCGGTAATCATCAAAGACATACTGATCTCACTTCTTCAGGCCGCCGGGCGGCTTCGCGACGAAACCGCCCGGCGCCGCGTCACGCGGCCGGGCCTCCCATCGCAGCGACTTTCTCGGTCAGCCACTTCTCGACGGACGGGAACACGAACTTGCTGACATCGCCGCCCAACTGCGCGATTTCGCGCACGATCGTCCCCGAGATGAACTGGTACTGATCGGACGGCGTCATGAACATCGTCTCGACGTCGGGCAGCAGATAGCGGTTCATCCCCGCCATCTGGAACTCATACTCGAAATCGGACACGGCACGCAGGCCGCGCACGATCACGCGCGCGTTGTTGGTGCGGACAAAGTCCTTCAACAGGCCCTTGAACCCCATCACCTTCACGTTCGGATAATGGCCGAGCACCTCGTTCGCAATCTTCAGACGTTCTTCCAGCGAGAAGAACGGCTTCTTCGCGCGGCTGTCGGCCACACCGACCACCAGCGTATCAAAAATGCTCGACGCACGCCGCACGAGGTCTTCGTGCCCGCGCGTCAGCGGATCGAACGTACCGGGATACACGGCGACTACCATGTCGCTCCTCCTGTCATCACGCAAACGGGGGGGCAGCCGTGCGACGCGCACGCCACTGCCGGGATGGGCAGGCGTCGCCTTTGCGGCGCGCCGCCTCGTATGGAACGCGCATTATTCATCATTTTCGCGCCGCAGCAAATGATAGTGAACCGCACCGGCCTTGCCGTGCTTCACCACCTGCCAGCCGGCGAGCGCTTCGTGCGCGGCGGGGTCGAGCTCGGCCCCCGTCTCGACGTACAGCGCGCCATCCGGCGCGACGAGCGGCGCCGCCAGCGCGATCGCGCGATCGAGCACGGCCGGCTCGCCGAACGGCGGGTCGAGGAACACGACGTCGAACGCGCCCGGGGTCAGCCCGGCCGCGAGCCGCAGCGCGTCGGCTTCCGCGACCTCGACCGAGCGCGCGCCGAGCTTGTCCTTGATCGCGCGCAGCTGCTGCGCCGCGCGCGGGTGGCGCTCGACCATCACGACGCTCGATGCGCCGCGCGACGCGGCCTCGAACCCGAGCGCGCCGGTGCCGGCGAACAGGTCGAGGCAGCGCCGGCGTTCGAGATCCTGGCCGAGCCAGTTGAACAGCGTCTCGCGCACGCGATCGGGCGTCGGCCGCAGGCCGTCGAGATCGAGCACGGCGAGCGGCGTGCGTTTCCAGTCACCGCCGATGATGCGGATCGTGTGCGGCTTGCCACGGCCGGAGGGGGCCGCCGGGCGGCCGGAAGAGGAACGGGACATACGGAATATCGACGACGGAGGGACCGGGTGCGCATGAGGGCGCACCGCCAAACAGGCGCACGTTACCACAGCGACGGCACCGGCTGACGCGAGTGCCCCGCCGCGCTGATAAAATGCACCGTTTCGGCCGCCGTGCGCACGCGCGACGGCCCCTCCGGCGCTCCGCCCTGGCGGCGCCCGCCCTCTTCCCGACGTCAGACCATGTTCAGCTTCTTCAAACGATTCAAGAAAACGCAGGAGCCCGACTCCGCGGAATCGCAATCGATCGACGCGCCGCAACCGGACGCGCCGTCCGACGCGCCCGCCCCCGATGCCCGCCAGGCGGTCGAAGCGCCGCGAGCGCCTGCCCAACCCGCCGCGCCCGCCGTCGTGATGACGGTCACGCCGACCAACGACGGCAGCGAAGAAGTCGTCGAAGCGGTCGAGATCGTGCCGCCGCCGACGCAGGACGCCTCCGCGAAGAAATCGTGGCTCGCGCGCCTGAAGTCGGGGCTCGCGAAGACGGGCTCGAGCATCACCGGCGTGTTCGTCAACACGAAGATCGACGAGGATCTGTACGAAGAGCTCGAAACCGCTCTGCTGATGTCCGACGCCGGCGTCGACGCGACCGAATACCTGCTCGGCGCGCTGCGCGAGAAGGTGCGCGTGGGCCGGCTGACCGATTCGCAGCAGGTGAAGGACGCGCTGCACGATCTGCTCGTCGAGCTGCTGAAGCCGCTCGAGAAATCGCTGATGCTCGGCCGCGCGCAGCCGCTCGTGATGATGATCACGGGCGTCAACGGCGCGGGCAAGACCACCAGCATCGGCAAGCTCGCGAAGCACCTGCAGAGTTTCGACCAGTCGGTGCTGCTGGCCGCGGGCGACACGTTCCGCGCGGCCGCGCGCGAACAGCTGGCGGTCTGGGGCGAGCGCAACAACGTGACGGTCGTCCAGCAGGAGAGCGGCGACCCGGCCGCGGTGATCTTCGACGCGGTCAGCGCCGCGCGCGCGCGCAAGATCGACGTGATGATGGCCGACACGGCCGGCCGTCTGCCGACGCAGCTGCACCTGATGGAAGAGCTGAAGAAGGTGAAGCGCGTGATCTCGAAGGCGCATGACGGCGCGCCGCACGAGGTGCTGCTCGTGATCGACGCGAACACGGGCCAGAACGCGCTCACGCAGGTGAAAGCCTTCGACGATGCGCTCGGCCTCACGGGCGTGATCGTCACGAAGCTTGACGGCACCGCCAAGGGCGGGATCCTCGCCGCGATCGCGCGGCAGCGTCCGGTGCCCGTCTACTTCATCGGCGTCGGCGAGAAGGTCGAGGACCTGCAGCCGTTCAGCGCCGTGGAATTCGCGGACGCGCTGCTCGGCTGAACGCCGCCGGCCAGCATCGCACGGGGCGCCTTCGGGCGCCCTTTTTCATGCGCGGCCGCGGCATCACTCGGCGTCGGGCTGCACGCCGGGCTCGGCGGCCTTGAACGCGTCGAGCGTCGACGCATGATCGGCGATCCGCTGGATCGTCGGAAAGCGCGTCGTGTCGATCGAGAAACGGTTCGCGTTGAATACCTGCGGCACGATGCAGATATCGGCGAGCGTCGGCGTGTCGCCGAAGCACAGCTTGCCGGTGCGCGGATCGTTCGCGAGGCGCGTCTCGAGCGACGCGAAACCCGCCTCGATCCAGTGCCGGTACCATGCGTTCTTCGCTTCCTCGGGCACCTTCAGCGTGTGCTTCAGGTACTTCAGCACGCGCAGGTTGTTCAGCGGATGGATCTCGCACGCGACCTGCAGCGCGATCGCCCGCACATACGCGCGGTCGACCGGCGCCTTCGGCAGCAGCGCCGGTTCGGGATGCGTTTCCTCCAGATATTCGATGATCGCGAGCGATTGCTGCAGCGTGGCGTCGCCGTCGACCAGCGTCGGCACGACCGCATCCGGATTCACCGCGCGGTACGCGTCCTTCAGTTGTTCACCGCCGTCGCGCAGCATGTGCACGGGGACCGTGTCGTACGGCAGCTGCTTCAGGTTCAGGGCGATCCGCACGCGGTACGACGCGGAACTGCGGAAATAGCTGTAGAGCTTCATGGGATGTCTCTCGTAGTCGTATTCGGCCGGCAACGGGGTACCCAGGGCACCGCCGGGAACCCGAGTTTAGCGCGCCGCGCGGTGCCGACGCGCGCCGCCGCGCACTTGAGCGAACCGCGCCCGTGCGATACTCGGGGCATTCCTTACCGCTCACCGCGCGGCCCGATGCCGGCCGCCCGCCCCACGCCCCGATGACCGCTCCCCACGACTCTGCCGCCTCGCCGTTCCCTTGCGCCCGCTTCATCAAGGAAATCGGCCGGGGCCCGCACGGCGCGCGCGCGCTGTCCGCCGAAGACACGTTCGAGCTCTATCGCGCGATGCTCGACGCGCGCGTGTCGGACGTCGAACTCGGCGCGATCCTGATCGCCTATCGCCTGAAGGGCGAAAGCGCCGACGAACTGGCCGCAATGCTCGCCGCCGCGCAGGCGTCGTTCGAACCCGTGCACGTGCAGGACGCCGCGTTCCGCCCGGTGTCGATCCCGAGCTACAACGGCGCGCGCAAGCAGCCGAACCTGGTACCGCTGCTCGCGCTGCTGCTCGCGCGCGAAGGCGTGCCGGTGCTCGTGCACGGCGTCGAGCGCGATGCGGGCCGCGTGACGAGCGCGGAGATTTTCTCGGCGCTGTCGATCGCACCGTCGACGTCGCACGACGCGATCGAGGACACGCTCGCCGAGCGCCGCGTCGCGTTCGCGCCGATCGACGCGCTGGCGCCGCGCATCGCGCGCCTGCTGTCGCTGCGCGGCGTGCTCGGCGTGCGCAACTCCACGCACACGCTCGTGAAGATCCTGCAGCCGTTCGCGCCGGCCGGCCTGCGGCTCGTCAACTACACGCATCCGCCGTACCGCGACAGCCTCGCGCAACTGTTCCGCGATCATCCGGCCGCCGCGCTCGGCGGCGCGCTGCTCGCGCGCGGCACCGAAGGCGAAGCGGTGGCCGACACGCGGCGCCAGGTGCAGGTCGACTGGCTGCACGACGGCGTCTGCGACACGCTGATCGAGCCCGAGCGCTCGTCGAGCGACGCGCCGGCCGTCGCGCTGCCCGAATCGCGCGACGCGGCGACGACGGCCGCGTGGACGGACGCCGTGCTGCGCGGCGAAATGCCGGTGCCTGACACGCTTGCGCGGCAGGTCGCGACGATCGTGCGGATCGTCCGGATCACGCCGTGACCGGTATCCCGGGTCGGCCCGTTTTCGCGCCGACCTTTCAACCGACCATTTGACAGGCGCACGCATCCTGGCATAGAGTTGTCGCCATGCGTTCCTTTCCGAACCCCCTCCGAATTACCTCCGGCCGCCTAGCGCGGTCGCTATCGCTACGACTAGCCTAAGGCTGTCGTAGCGCCGTGTGCTGTCCGCACGGTCCCTCCCTGCAGTTCCTCGCAGCACCCTTCTCGCAGTTTTTACAACCCGAAGTCGTCAGCATTCGTCCGTCTATCCGTCGGTCGATTCGCGAAGATCAGCCGCATCCGTAGCGCATTTCAGGCGCCACGGTGCGAGGCAGCGCCAACCGTCGCCCATGCCGCCCGTCTTCGCTCGCGACTTGAGACCCGAGGTCCCGAAGATGAAGCGCAACCCGCAAGACAAGTACCGTCCGTTCGAACCCGTCCGCATCAACGGCCGCCGCTGGCCGACCCGCACCATCGAGCGTGCGCCGGTCTGGATGAGCACCGACCTGCGCGATGGCAACCAGTCGCTGATCGAGCCGATGAGCATCGAGCAGAAGCTGGAATTCTTCGACATGCTGGTCGCGATCGGTTTCAAGGAGATCGAAGTCGGTTTTCCGTCGGCGTCGCAAACCGACTTCGATTTCGTCCGCAAGCTGATCGACGACAAGCGCATTCCCGACGACGTGACGATCGAAGTGCTCGTGCAGTCGCGCGAAGACCTGATCGCGCGCACCTTCGACGCGCTCGAAGGCGTGCCGCGCGCGATCGTGCACCTGTACAACGCGATCTGCCCGTCGTTCCGGCGCATCGTGTTCGGGATGTCGAAGGACGACGTGAAGGCGCTCGCGGTCGAGGGCACGCGACTCATCAAGGAACACGCGGCGGCCCGCCCGGACACGCGCTGGACCTTCCAGTACTCGCCCGAAACCTTCAGCATGACCGAGCTGACGTTCGCGCGCGAAGTGTGCGACGCGGTCGCGCAGGCCTGGCGGCCGACCCGCGATCACAAGATGATCGTCAACCTGCCGGCGACCGTCGAAGCCGCGAGCCCGAACGTGTTCGCCGACCAGATCGAGTGGATGGACCGCAACCTCGCGTATCGCGACAGCATCGTGCTGTCCGTGCATCCGCACAACGATCGCGGCACCGCGGTCGCGGCCGCCGAACTCGCGCTGCTCGCGGGCGCCGACCGCATCGAGGGCTGCCTGTTCGGCAACGGCGAGCGCACCGGCAACGTCGATCTCGTCACGCTCGCGCTGAACCTCTACACGCAGGGCATCGACCCGGGCCTCGACTTCTCCGACATCGACGCGGTGCGCCGCGTGGTCGAGCGCTGCAACCAGATTCCGGTGCATCCGCGCCATCCGTACGCAGGCGACCTCGTGTTCACCGCGTTCTCCGGCTCGCACCAGGATGCGATCCGCAAGGGCTTCGCGCAGCAGCGCCCCGACGCGGTGTGGGAAGTGCCATACCTGCCGATCGACCCGGCCGACCTCGGCCGCAGCTATGACGCGGTGATCCGCGTGAACAGCCAGTCCGGCAAGGGCGGCGCGACGTTCCTGCTCGAACGCGGGATGGGCTTCACGCCGACGCGCCGCGTGCAGATCGAATTCAGCCACGCGGTGCAGACGCTCGCCGACGCGTCCGGCGAGGAAGTGACCGGCGACGCGATCTGCGCGCTGTTCGCCCGCGAATTCTTCGAGACCGGTGGCCCGGCCGCGCGCCACGGCGACGGCGCGCGCTGGCAGAACCGCGACGTCGCGGGCGCGCCGCTGGCCGGCGCGACGCCCGAAGACGCCGTGCAACGCGTGGCCGCGGCGTTCGCGACGGCGGCCGGCGCGACGATCGACGTCGCGTCGTGCGAACACGCGCGCACGGCGGACGGCAGGATCGCGGTATCGGTCGGCTGCCGGGTCGGCGATGCGCCGCTGCGGCATGGCGTCGGGGTGCACGCTGATGCGGCGAGCGCCGCGCTCGATGCGGTGGTCAGTGCGATCAACCGCTCGGCCTGGCATTGCGCCGACCGCCGTGCGGCGGCCTGACCGCGCGGTTTCGCTTCAGGGTTTGAACGTCAGCGAGCGGTGCGTGACCGCCCGTGCGCCGCGCGATCCGCGCCGCACGGGCCAACAAAGAGCGGCCCAGAAGGCCGCTTCGGTCGGGACTTGAAAAAGAGCGCCACGCGCGCTCAGGTCTCGGTCGCGCACCGCGTCGCCTGCCACGCCAGCAGGCGCCATTGGCCCTGCTCATGTGTATGGACGGCGGTATAGGCGATCGGAAACACCAGCCCGCCGTTGTTCGTTTCCATCTCGATCAGCGCGCGCCCGGTGACGACGCAGGTTGCGTCGCCGACCGGCAGCAGGTCCTGCGACTGGATTTCGATCTGGCGATAGCGGCGGCGGCCGGCGACGATCGCGTCGATGAACTGCTGCTTGGTTTCGCGCTTGCCGTTGGTGTGCACGAAGAACACCTTGTCCGACAACTGCGCCTCCAGCGCCTCGCCGTCCCCGTCGACCATCGCCCGGAACCGATCGCGCTCGAGTGCGCGAATCGCATCGACCACCTTCGCCATCGCCTGACTCCTCGGCAACGCGCCCGCCGTGCGCGGGCGTGCGGATCAGAAGTTGTACTGCACGTAGAACTGGTGGAAATTTATACCAGGATTCGGCTCTTTGATACCCGCGTTAGACACATGTTGAAAACGGTAACCGACCTGATACTGTTGGCGTTCTCCGAACTGTGCGCCGACGCCGACGATGTCCGCGAACTGAAAGGACGTCGACAGCGACAGATTGTTCGAGATCGTCGGGTGAGTCAGGAACCGGATGCCGGCGCCGGCCTCGACGAACGGGCGAACCTGGCCCGCGCTCTTGATGAAACGGAACATCGGCGTCGCGCCGATCTCGCCGAGGTTGGGGTGGATGTTGCCGCCCGTGTGCCAGTAGCCGACGTGGCCTTCCATCACGAACGCGAAGTGCCAGCCGCCGATTTCCCACCAGTTCCAGCCCGGATCCCACACCACGCCGAGATCGCCCTTGTCGATCCCGTGGCGGTCGGAAAACCCGCCGCCCGCCTGGATCCCCCACCGGTCCGCGAATGCGGCCCCCGATCCGCCCAGCAGCGACGCCGCCAGCAGCGCATGCAGCGCAAGCCGGCTACGGGGCCGGCGATTCTTCTTATTGTTCATCTGACACTCCAACTTTGCGGGTTGAATGGAGCCTTGCCGCAGCGGCCGGCCCGAGCGAACTGAATGGTATGGTAAAGGACTTTTCGGATCGGCATCACGAAGCGAAATGGTTTGCTTCCAAAAGTACAAAAATCGAAATCGTCTACTGATTACTATCAGAAACAAGGACTTATGGAACTTCCGCCAGCCGGTCCGGTCGCAAATTAGACTATCGACTCGACCAGTTCGATAGAAAACCGGGAACTCGGAAGCCCACGCACCCTCTAAGGAATTAGCACTCGGATTACGGGAGTGCTAAGATGGGCCCCGGAATCTCATCCGAGACCAGGGGTTTGTCCCTGATTCCAAAGGAGTTTTTAGTGAGCCACGCCCTGACCCTTCCGAACACCCTGAGCCCGACGCCGGCCAAGGCCGAATCGGCAGGCTCGCTGGCGCTCGCAACTCAATCGATGTTGCCGGGCCAGCTTGGCAACATCGACGCGTACATCCAGGCCGTCAACCGGATCCCGCTGCTGAGTGCCGAAGAGGAACGCCAGTACGCGACCGAATTCCGCGAAGACAACAACCTCGACTCGGCACGCCGCCTCGTGCTGTCGCACCTGCGGCTCGTCGTGTCGATCGCGCGCAACTATCTCGGCTACGGCCTGCCGCACGGCGACCTGATCCAGGAAGGCAACATCGGCCTGATGAAGGCGGTGAAGCGTTTCGACCCGGCGCAAAACGTGCGCCTCGTGTCTTACGCGATCCACTGGATCAAGGCGGAGATCCACGAGTACATCCTGCGCAACTGGCGGATGGTGAAGGTCGCGACGACGAAGGCGCAGCGCAAGCTGTTCTTCAACCTGCGCAGCCACAAGAAGAGCATGCAGGCGATGACGCCCGAGGAGATCGACGGCCTTGCGCAGGAGCTCAACGTCAAGCGCGAAGACGTGGCCGAGATGGAAACGCGCCTGTCCGGCGGCGACATCGCGCTCGAAGGGCAGGTGGACGACGGCGAGGAGTCGTACGCGCCGATCGCGTACCTGGCCGACTCGCACCACGAGCCGACCGCCGTGCTCGCCGCGCGTCAGCGCGACATGCTGCAGACGGACGGCATCGCGCAGGCGCTCGA
This sequence comes from Burkholderia sp. Bp9140, assembly GCF_003853425.1. Taxonomy (NCBI): domain Bacteria; kingdom Pseudomonadati; phylum Pseudomonadota; class Betaproteobacteria; order Burkholderiales; family Burkholderiaceae; genus Burkholderia; species Burkholderia sp. Bp9140. The sequence goes on along the minus strand of NZ_QTPQ01000004.1, from coordinate 187,645 downwards.
TGCGCTCGACGCACGCAGCCGCCGGATCATCGAGGCGCGCTGGCTGAACGTCGACGACGACGGCTCGGGCGGCTCGACGCTGCACGATCTCGCTGCCGAATTCGGCGTGTCGGCGGAACGCATTCGCCAGATCGAAGCGAGCGCCATGAAGAAGATGCGCACTGCCCTCGCCGAATACGCATAAATCCCGGCGATTCAGAGCGCTTCACCCAAAACCGCTGCCCACTGGGCGGCGGTTTTTTTTCGCCCGTCCTTTCTCTCCGTTTCTTTCGTATTAATCGACCTTATTGATCGGGTATCGGGCGGTTTCGGGCCCCTTCCGCATAACCTTGATCTACCTCAAGTTTCAGGTCGCGGTTCGCGACGGTCTGCCGCAGCGCAGCACTCGGCATCGGAATGCCGGCATTTTAAAATTGGCACGTCGGCATAAAAGGATTAAAACAGCTTCACGGCCGTCATAAATCCGACGTAGAGTCGCCCCAAAACCCTGTAAATCGATTCAGGATAATCACCTTGATCTCGATCAATAAAGAGCCCGGTCCGCCGCCGCCCGCGCGGCCGGCGGGCACGCCCGGCTGGCGCGCGCGCATCGGCGCGTGGGCACGCGGGCCGACCCTCGCCCGCGACATCACGCTGGTGCTGATCGTCAAGCTGATCCTCTTGATGTCGCTCAAATACGCATTCTTCAATCATCCGCAGGCTGAGCACATGTCGCTGCCGCCTGCCGCCGTCGCCGAGAAACTGCTCTCGGTGCCGGCGCCTGCATCCACCGAGGGAGACCACCATGATAAGTAGCGAAGTCGTCGATCTGTCACGTCTGCAGTTCGGCATCACGGCGCTCTACCACTTCCTGTTCGTGCCGCTGACGCTCGGCCTGTCCTGGCTGCTCGTCATCATGGAAGCCGTCTACGTGATGACCGGCAAACAGGTCTACAAGGACATGACCCAGTTCTGGGGCAAGCTGTTCGGGATCAACTTCGCGATGGGCGTGACGACCGGCATCACGCTCGAATTCCAGTTCGGCACGAACTGGTCGTACTACTCGCACTACGTCGGCGACATCTTCGGCGTGCCGCTCGCGGTCGAAGGCCTGATGGCGTTCTTCCTCGAATCGACGTTCGTCGGCCTGTTCTTCTTCGGCTGGAACCGACTGTCGAAGGTCAAGCACCTGATGGTCACCTTCCTCGTCGCGCTCGGCTCGAACCTGTCCGCGCTGTGGATCCTGGTCGCGAACGGCTGGATGAACAATCCGGTCGGCGCGGAGTTCAACTACCAGACGATGCGCATGGAGATGACGAGCCTGTTCGACGTGCTGTTCAACCCGGTCGCGCAGGTGAAATTCGTGCACACCGTGTCGGCCGGCTACGTGTCGGCGGCAATGTTCGTGCTCGGCGTGTCGTCGTGGTACCTGCTGAAGAAGCGCGACGTCGACTTCGCGCTGCGCTCGTTCGCGGTCGCGGCCGGCTTCGGCCTCGCGGCGACGCTCTGCGTGATCGTGCTCGGCGACGAATCGGGCTATACGACCGGCGAAGTGCAGAAGATGAAGCTCGCCGCGATCGAGTCCGAATGGGAAACGCAGCCGGCGCCCGCGTCGTTCACGCTGATCGGCATCCCGAACCAGGAAGAACAGCGCACCGACTACGCGATCAAGATCCCGTACGCGCTCGGCCTGATCGCGACGCGCTCGATCGACGAACCGGTGATCGGCCTGCGCGAGCTCGCGAAGCACAGCGAGGAGCACATCCAGAGCGGGATGGTTGCGTACGGCGCGCTGCAGAAGATCAAGCAGGGCGACACGAGCGAGGCGACCCGCGCATTGTTCGACCAGCACAAGCAGTATCTCGGCTACGGGCTGATGCTCAAGCAGTTCACGCCGAACGTGACGGACGCGACGCCCGAGCAGATCAAGGCCGCCGCGAAGAAGACGATCCCGCCGGTCGCGCCCGTGTTCTTCTCGTTCCGGATCATGGTGGCGCTCGGCTTCCTGTTCGTCGCGACGTTCGTTGCCGCGTTCTGGTTCTGCGCGCGCCGTGAACTGCTGCAGGACAACCGCCGCTGGTTCCTCCGCTACGCGGTGTGGGCGATCCCGCTGCCGTGGATCGCGATCGAATTCGGCTGGATCGTCGCCGAGCTCGGCCGCCAGCCGTGGACGATCGCGGGCGTGCTGCCGACGCACCTGTCCGCGTCGAGCCTGCAGCCGAGCGACCTGTACCTGAGTCTCGCCGGCTTCATCCTGTTCTACACCGCGCTGTTCGTCATCGAGATCAAGCTGATGTTCAAGTACGCGCGCCTCGGCCCGTCGTCGCTGCAAACCGGCCGCTATCACCACGAACTCGCCGCAACCGGCGAGCGTGCCGCGGTTTGAGCACGCCCCCGCAACGGAACAAGGAATCGCTATGGACTATGCAACTCTCAAGCTGATCTGGTGGCTGCTGGTCGGCGTGCTGCTGATCGGCTTCGCCGTCACCGACGGCTTCGACATGGGCGCGACCGCGCTGCTGCCGTTCCTCGGCAAGACCGACGAGGAGCGCCGCATCATCGTCAACACGGTCGGCGCGACGTGGGAAGGCAACCAGGTGTGGCTGATCACGGCCGGCGGCGCGATGTTCGCCGCGTGGCCGCTCGTCTACGCCGCGTCGTTCTCCGGCTTCTACTTCGCGATGCTGCTCGTGCTGTTCGCGCTGTTCTTCCGGCCGGTGGGCTTCGACTACCGCAGCAAGCGGCCCGACCCGCGCTGGCGCGCGGGCTGGGACTGGGGCCTGTTCGTCGGCGGCTTCGTGCCGGCGCTGGTGTTCGGCGTCGCGTTCGGCAACCTGCTGCAAGGCGTGCCGTTCAAGTTCGACAGCGACCTGCGCGTGACCTACTACGGCGGCTTCTGGGCGCTGCTGAACCCGTTCGCCCTGCTCTGCGGGCTCGTCAGCCTTACGATGCTCGTCGCGCACGGCGCCGCGTTCATCAAGATGAAGACCGACGGCGTGATCGCGCGCCGCGCGTCGATCGCACTGCGCGTGTCGGCGCTTCTCGCGGTCGTGCTGTTCGTGCTGGCCGGCGTGCTGGTCGCGTCGACGATCGGCGGCTTCCACGTGACGCACGCCGCACCGAACGACACGGTCGCGAACCCGCTGCTGAAGGACGTCGCCGCCGGCTCGGGCCTGTGGCTCGCGAACTACGGCGAGTATCCGTGGATGATCGCGGCGCCGGTGGTCGGGATTGCGGGCGGGCTGCTCGCGCTGCTGCTCGCAGGCTCGAGGCAGGAAAAGACGGCGTTCTTCTGCACCGGCCTGATGATCGCCGGCGTGATCCTGACCGCGGGCTTCTCGATGTTCCCGTTCATCATGCCGTCGTCGCTCGACCCGCGCAGCAGCCTGACCGTGTGGGATTCGACGTCGAGCCACATGACGCTGCAGGTGATGCTGTTCGCGGTGATCGTGTTCCTGCCGATCGTCCTGCTCTATACGGGCTGGGTGTACCGCGTGATGCGCGGCAAGGTCACGCATCAGTCGCTCGAAGAGAACAAGCACTCGATGTATTGAACCCGGCCGGGGCGCGCACGCGCCCTCGCCCACCGTTTCGCAAGGAGTCGGACCATGTGGTATTTCAGCTGGATTCTCGGTATCGGCGTCGCGCTGTCGTTCGGCATCGTCAACGCGATGTGGCTCGAAGCGCGGCAGAAGCCGCAGGAAACGCCGGTGCGCGCACGCCGCGACTGACGCCGCGCGGGCGGCGGATCGCGCCGCCCCTGCCGTCCGGAACGAACCTCGCGTCGCGCGAGGTTTTTTTTCGTCCCGGCGATTCGGCAACCCGTTGCCGTCCGCCCCGCCAAAGAAAAACGGCTTGCGACGCATCGCGAGCCGTTTTCGTTTTACCGACTGGTGGCCCGAACCCGCTACGCGGACCGGGCCTGCCTCATCGCCTCATGCCGGATCAGGCCGGTTGCGGGGCCGCACCGCCGCCCGTCGACGTCAGGCGCGCGCCGAGCTGTTCCGCATAGCGTGCCGCCGCATTGCCGCAGACGATGTGGAACGTGTCCGGCGACACCCATGCGACGTCGAGCGCACCGAGTCGATCGCGATCGACCGCCGATGCGTCGCGCACGACGACACGCAGGCGCGTGGTCGCGATCGCATCGAGCGACGCGACGTTGGTCGCCCCGCCGAACACCGCGAGCCAGCGCAGCGGATCGGGGTCGAGCGGGCCGGCCGCCACGCTCGCGCCCGTGACCGGCTGCGCAGCCGCGGCCGTCGCCGTGGCCGTGGCACCGGTCGCGCCGCTGCCGATCGCCGAACGCATCTCGTCGGCAATGATGTCGGCCTCGGGCCCGATGATCACCTGCACGCTGTTGCCGCCGCGCTTGAGCACGCCGCGCGCGCCGATCGACTTCAGTTCCGGCTCCGACACCTTCTCCGGATCGACGACGGTCAGGCGCAGGCGTGTCGTGCATGCGTCGACGACCGTCAGGTTGCCCGCCCCGCCGAGCGCGGCGATATAGCGCTGCGCACGCGGCGCAGCGGCCGGTGCGACGAAGCCGCCCGATGCGTACGACTCGGTCGCCGCATCGGCCGAGGCCGGCTCGCGGCCCGGCGTCGCCATGTTGAACTTGCGGATGAAGAAGCGGAACAGCCCGTAGTACGCGACACCGTACGCGATGCCGAGCGGCACCGCGATCCAGCCCTTCGTCGACAGCCCGTAGTTCAGCACGTAGTCGATCGCGCCGGCCGAGAACGTGAAGCCGAGCTTCACGCCGAGGATCTGGCAGATCGCGAGCGACAACCCGGTCAGCACCGCATGGATCACGTACAGCACCGGCGCGAGGAACATGAAGCTGAACTCGATCGGCTCGGTCACGCCGGTCAGGAACGACGTGAGCGCCATCGAGAACAGCAGGCCGCCGACCATCGCGCGGCGCTCCTTCGGCGCTTCGTGCAGCATCGCGAGACATGCGGCCGGCAGGCCGAACATCATGATCGGGAAGAAGCCGGCCATGAAGGTGCCCGCGGTCGCATCGCCCGCGAAGAAGCGGTGCAGGTCGCCGTGCACGAGCTCGCCGCCGGCCGGCGGCGTGAAGTTGCCGAACACGAACCACGCGAGCGAGTTGATGATGTGGTGCAGGCCCGTGACGAGCAGCAGGCGGTTCAGGAAGCCGAACACGAACGCACCGATCGCGCCCGCCGTCGTCAGCCACTGGCCGGCCGCGTCGATCGCATGCTGGACCGGCTGCCACACGTATCCGAAGACGATGCCGAGTATCACGCATGCCAGCCCGGTGATGATCGGCACGAACCGCTTGCCGCCGAAGAACGCGAGGTAGTCGGGCAGCTTGATGTCCTTGTAGCGGTTGTACAGCAGGCCCGCGACCACGCCCGCGATGATCCCGGACAGCACGCCCATGTTCAGCTTGGGATCGATGTCCTTCATGATCGCGGTTTCGATCAGGTAGCCGATCGCGCCCGCGAGCGCCGCCACGCCGTTGTTGTCCTTCGCGAACCCGACCGCCACGCCGATCGCGAACAGGAGCGGCAGGTTGTCGAAGATCGCGCCGCCGGCGTCGGCGATCATCTTGATGTTGAACACATCCGGCTGTCCGAGCCGCAGCAGGATGCCGGCGACCGGCAATACCGCGATCGGCAGCATCAGTGCCCGGCCCAGGCCCTGTATCTTCAGAAACGGATTCCCGTCCATTCAGTCCTCCAATCCATGTCTCGTCATTAAGCGTCGTTGACCTAATTGCTTTCGTAGTGAAACGGGCCGCGCGCCCGCCGCCGACGTTCAGTCGAGCGGCCAGACCTCGCGGCTTGCTGCCCTTACCGCCTGTGCCGAGTCGAGTGCGAGCAGATCCTGCGCACGCTGGCGACACAGCTGGTAATCGAGACGGCGCACGCGCGCCTTGATGCCCGGCACCGACATCGGGTCGACCGACAGTTCGGTCACGCCCAGGCCGACGAGGATCGGCACCGCGAGCGGATCGCCGCCCAGCGCGCCGCACACGCCGACCCACTTGCCGTGCTTCGCCGCGCCGCGCACCGCGATGTCGATCAGGCGCAGCACGGCCGGATGCAGTCCGTCGGACTGCGCGGCCAGGTCGGCCTGGCAGCGGTCCATCGCGAGCGTGTACTGCGTCAGGTCGTTGGTGCCGATCGACAGGAAATCCGCGTGCTGCGCAAGCTGGTCGGCGAGCAGCGCCGCCGACGGCACCTCGATCATCACGCCGACCTCGATCGGCTCGGTACGGCCCTGCGCACGCGCGAATTCGTCGATGCGCTTGCGCAGCCTCACGAGCTCGCCTGCATCCGTCACCATCGGCAGCAGGATGCGCACCGCGCCGAACGGTTTCACGGCGAGCAGGCCCTGCAGCTGATCGTCGAGCAGGTCGGGGCGCACCTGTGCGAGGCGGATGCCGCGCAGGCCGAGCGCCGGGTTCGGTTCGGGCGGCAGCGTCAGGTAGTCGACTTCCTTGTCGGCGCCGACGTCGAGCGTGCGGATGATCGCGGTGCGGCCCTGCAGCGCGTCGACGATCGACTGGTAGCTCTGCTGGTGCTCGACGACGCTCGGCGCGGCCTGGCGATGGATGAACATCAGCTCGGTGCGCAACAGGCCGACCGCGTCCGCGCCGTTGTCGACCGCGGTGTTCGCGTCGTCGAGTGTCGCGATGTTCGCGGCGACCTCGATCGCCCGGCCGTCGGTGGTCGCGGCGGCGGCGCCGGCCAGCTGCCGGTTCGCCTCGCGCACGCCGTCCAGACGCTGGCGCTCGTGGCGCGCGCGCTCGACGTCGAGCGCGGTCGGCGCGTGTTCGAGACGGCCCGCGCTCGCATCGACGACGACCTGCGTGCCGTCCGGAATCGCGTACAGCGCGTCGCCGACGGCGACGAGCGCCGGAATGCCGAGCTGGCGCGCGATGATCGCCGCATGCGACGTCGCGCCGCCGCGCGCCATCACGAGCGCGGTCACGCGCTGGCGATCGAGCGACGACAGGTCCGACGGCGTGAATTCCTCGGCGGCGAGCACGGCCTCGCCGGGCAGCGCGCGCGTCGCGCCGCTCGTGTGGCCGAGCGCGCGCAGCACGCGCTTCTCGATGTCGCGCAGGTCGGCCGCGCGCTCGGCGAGCAGCGCGTCGTCGAGCTTCGACAGCGTGTCGATCTGCGCGCGGATCGTCGCGCGCCACGCGAAGCCCGCGCTCTTGCCGAGGCTGATCTGGTCGCGCGCCGCGTCGACCAGCGTCGGGTCCTCGAGCAGCACGCGATGCACCGCGAAGATCCCCGCCTCGCCGACCGCGCCGCGCGCCGATGCGTTGCGCACCGTTTCGTCGAGTTCGGCGTCGACCGCCTTCAGCGCCTGGTCGAGCCGGCGGCTTTCCGACGCGGGCGTGCCGGTCGCCTGTTCGGGCGGCACGATGTCCGCATCGTCGAGACGCACGAGCGTGCCGACGGCGATGCCGGGCGCCGCGCACACGCCCGCGAGCGTGTTCGGGTCGAGGGTTGCGCCGGTGTTGTGCACGACCGCCCGCGGTGCGGGCGACTTGAGCCGTGCCGGCGTTTCCTCGACCTCGCCGTGCGCTTCGCGCAGCAGTTCGTGCGCGACCGCGTCGACGGCTTGCTGCGCGTGCGCGCCGCGGCCGACCAGTTCAATCGTCGCACCCTCGCCGGCGCCGAGGCCGAGCAGGCCGACCACGCTTGCGATCGGCGCCTTGCGGCCGTCGAAATGCACGTCGACATGTGCATCGAGCCCGCGCGCGGCTTCGCGCGCCCGCGCAGCCGGCCGCGCGTGCAGGCCGCCCGGTTGCGTCAGCACGACCTCGCGGCGCACTTCGTTCATCGCCGCGGCGCCGGCCTGCGCCGCCTGCGCGGCGGCTTCGCCCTTGCCGCGCAGCGTCAAGAGCGGCGTCTCGCCGGCCGTCGCGAAACCGCTCGCGCGCTCGACGACGTCGAACGCGTCGGAGTTCGCGATCGCGATCACCGAGACCAGCGAATGCGCGCTGCGCGCGACCGCGTCCTGGTCGAACTCGATCAGCAGGTCGCCCGCCGCGACTCGCGCGCCGGCCTCGACGTGCGCGGCGAAGCCCTGCCCGTTCAACTCGACGGTGTCGATGCCGATGTGCAGCAGCACTTCCGCGCCTTGCGGTGTCGTGATCGTCACCGCATGACCGGTACGTGCCAGATGCGACACGACGCCGGCGCACGGCGCGACGAGCCGGCCCGCGAGCGGGTCGATGCCGATGCCGTCGCCGAACATCCCGCCGGAGAACACCGGATCGGGCACATCGGCCAGCGCGACGATCGGCCCGGTCAAGGGGCTAAGCAGGACGATCTGATCATGGGTGGAACTCTTCAACTGGGACTCCTCGGCGCGTCTCATCGGCTGTCTCGGCTATCAGTGCGTTTCGGTGACTTTGTTCAGGTGGCGCGGCGTGTCGGGATTGCGGCCGCGCGCGACGGCGAGATCCGCCGCCATCACGTAGAACGAAAGAATGGCGGCGATCGGGTCGAGCGCCGAATGGGCGGATGGCGCGAGCGGCAAGGTCGCGCCGGGCGTGCCGGCGGGCGCCGCGAGCAGCACGGCCGCGCCGCGTGCGCGCATGTCCTGCGCGAGCTGCAGCAGCCCGGCCTGCTCGGGCCCCGGTGGTGCGAACACGAGCAGCGGATAGTCGCGGTCGATCAGCTCCATCGGGCCGTGACGGACTTCGGCGCTCGAGAACGCCTCGGCCTGGATGCCGGAGGTTTCCTTCAGTTTCAGCGCGGCTTCCTGCGCGATCGCGAGACCCAGGCCGCGGCCGATCACGATCATCCGTTCGATGCCCGCGAGCGCGGCGACGGCCGGCGACCAGTCCAGCCGGCCGGCCTGCGCGAGCACGTCGGGCAGGCCGCGCAATGCCGTCATCAGCGCGGCGTCGCGCTGCCAGTACGCGACGATCTGCGCGGACAGCGACAGCATCGCGATATAGCTCTTGGTCGCGGCGACCGACAGTTCGGGGCCGGCCAGCAGCGGCAGCTGGTGCTCGCACGCGTCGGCGAGGGGCGACGGCAGCACGTTGACGGCGGCGACGGTGCGCGCGCCGGCTTCGCGCAGCGCGGCCATCGTGTTGACGAGATCGGGGCTCTTGCCCGACTGGGAGAACGCGAGCGCGAGCTGGTCCTGCACCTTCAGCGGCGCCTGCTGCAGCGTCGCGACCGACATCGGCAGCGACGCGACGGGCACGCCGAGGCGGCTCATCGTCAGGCTCGCGAAATAGCTGGCGGCGTGATCCGAGCTGCCGCGCGCGACCGTCAGCGCGACGGCCGGCGGGTGGTCGAGCAGTTGGCCGGCGAGCGCCTCGACGCGCGTGGTGTCGGCGAGTTGCGCGGCGACGACCCGGGCGGACTCGCGCGCTTCCTTAAGCATATTCGACAATCGATTCTCCTTCGACGTAGGTCGCGGTGAGGTTCAGGTCGCGATCGAACACGGCGAGGTCGGCCCATGCGCCGCGCTCGAGGCGGCCGCGATCGGCGACGCCGAGGTAGTCGGCCGCATAGCGCGACATCCGGTTCGACACGTCGGCGATCGGCAGGCCGAGCGACACGAGGTTGCGCAGCGCCTGGTCCATCGTCAGCGTGCTGCCGGCGAGCGTGCCGTCGGCGAGCCGCACGCCGCCGAGGCACTTCGTCACGCGCTGGCTGCCGAGCCGGTATTCACCGTCGGGCATGCCGGTGGCGGACGTGCTGTCGGTCACGACGTACAGGCGCGGGATCGCGCGCAGCGCCGCACGAATCGCGCCCGGATGCACGTGCAGCAGGTCGGGGATGATTTCCGCGTACTCGGCATGCGCGAGCGCGGCGCCGACGAGGCCCGGGTTGCGGTGATGCAGCGGCGACATCGCGTTGAACAGGTGCGTGAAGCCGCACGCGCCGTGCTTGAGCGCGGCGACGGCGTCGTCGTAGGTCGCGAGCGAGTGGCCGAGCTGCACGCGCACCCCGCGCGCGGCCATCTCGCCGATGATCTCGATGTGGCCGGCGATTTCCGGCGCGAGCGTGACGACGCGGATCGGCGCGATCGACAGGTACTTCAGCACTTCGTCGAGCACCGCCGACACGGCCGCGTCCGGCTGCGCGCCGAGCTTGCCGGGGTTGATGTACGGCCCTTCGAGATGCACGCCGAGCACGCGCGCGCCGCCCGGCGTGCGGGTGCGGGCGACGGTGCCGAGGTTCGCGACGACCTCCATCAGTTCGTCGCGCGGCGCGGTCATCGTCGTCGCGAGCAGGCTCGTCGTGCCGAACTGCGCGTGCGTGCGCGCGATCGTCTCGATCGCGTCGCCGCCTTCCATCACGTCGGCGCCGCCGCCGCCGTGCACGTGCAGGTCGATGAAGCCGGGCAGGATGTAAGGCGCGTCGTTCTTCGCGGGATCGGCGGGCGTGCCGTCGAGCGTGGTGATGCGGCCGTTCTCGCTGTCGAGCGAGCCGTGAATCCAGCCGTCGGGGGTGAGGATGTTTCCAGTCAGCATGACGTTTCTCTTGATGATCTGGTGACGCGGACATCCGCGTCGCGATTTGCAAATTCGTTGCGTTGCGTTTCGTTGCGCGTGGCGCGCGAGCAGTCTCGCGCGTCAGCGTTTCAGTTCGGCGACGAAGTCGTAATAGTCGTCGCGGCAATACGTTTCGGTCACTTCGATCGCGCGCTGGTCGGCGCCGTAGCCGATGCGCGTGATCACGAGCAGCGCCGAGCCCGGCTTCACCGCCATCCACTTCGCGATCTCGTGCGTCGCGTTCGCCGCGCGAAAGTGCTGCAGCGCGCGCACGACGGTCATCCCGCGCGCCTCCAGGTATTCGTACAGCGACGCGCCCAGCGCCTGCGGATCCGGCACCACCGCGGCCGGCAGCGTCGAATGCTCGACGGCCATCACGATGCCGTCCGCGCGGCGCAGCCGTTCGAGCCGCGCGACCGTCGCGCCCGGCGCGAGACCGAGCCGCGTGATCTCGTCGCGGCTCGCGGCGCGCAGCGTGCGCGACAGCCACACCGAATCGGGCGTGAAGCCGCGCTGCTGCATCTTCGCGGTGAAGCCGACGAGACGCGACAGCGGATCGGCCACGCGCGGCGTGATGAAGCTGCCCGCGCCGCGCGCCCGCTTGATCAGCCCCTGCTCGACCAGCAGCGCGAGCGCACGGCGGGCCGTGATCCGCGACACGCCGACCGCCCCCGACAGCAGCCGCTCCGACGGCAGCGCCTCGCCGGCCCGCCACGCGCCGGCGTGAATCGCGCTCGTCAGGTTGCGGGCGAGCTGCAGATACAGCGGCGTGTCGTCGAGGGAATCGGGCGCCAGTTCGGACCAGCCGGTTTCCATGGGCCTCCGGGTGTCGGACGACGATCTCGGACCGTCGAAAGTGAACGCATTATATAACCACCATAATACCAGTCAACGAACTGGTATTAGCGATGCGGAAATCGCCGGAAGCCTTGCCCGGCAAGCGTTTTAGTAGCGGGAAAGCCTTTGTTTACAATGCGATGCGGGATAGGGATTTACCCGAAGTGGTATGCAAGGGGACAATTCAGGCACCGGATCCGCAGGGTTTTGGGGGCTGAAAATGAGACCGGAATAGAACCAATTCGGTCGACTGGTATGCATCCGGCCGCAACACGCGAGCGGCGTACCGGCGCGCCGCGTCAGTGGAACTCGCGGCTCGACGTGCGCAGGCCGCCGAGCAGCGGCGTCAGATCCTCGAAATGCTGCGCGACGAGGTGCCGCACGTCGCTCACGACCTGCCACACGCCGGACGCCGCGAGCAGCCGCGAATCGAGCGTTTCGCGGCGCTGCCGCGCGAGCAGCTCGGGCCGCACGATCACGTTCACGCAACCCGTTTCGTCCTCGAGCGTCATGAACATCACGCCTTTCGCGGTGCCCGGCATCTGCCGAGCGGTCACGAGCCCGCACGCACGGGCGAGCCGGCCGTCGGGGCGGTCGCGCAGTTCGGCCGCGGACGACAGCCGCCGCGCGCGTAGCTCGGGCCGCAGCAGCGCGACGGGGTGGCGGTTCAGCGTGAGGCCGGTGGTGTGATAGTCGGCGAGGATGTCGTCGGCTTCCGACGGCGCGCCGAGTGCAGGCTGCTCCGCTTCGTCGATCGGCGCGGCGGCCAGCAGGTCGCGCTCCGGCGCCGCGGCGACGGCCTGCCACAGCGCATCGCGGCGATGGCCGGCGAGCGTCGCGAGCGCGTTCGCGGCGGCGAGCGCTTCGAGATCGCGGCGTTCGAGCTGCGCGCGGCGCGCGAGTGCATCGACGTTGTCGAACGGGCCGGCCGTGCGCGCGATTTCGATGCGTCGCGCGGCGGCTTCGCCGAGACCGCGCACGAGCGACAGGCCGAGCCGCACCGCGGGCTGGCCGTGTGGCGGCGGCTGGTCAGGCAGCGCTTCGAGCGATGCTTCCCAGTTGCTCAGCGTCGCGTCGATCGGCAACACCTGCACGCCGTGGCGCTTCGCGTCCTGCACGAGTTGTGACGGCGGGTAGAAGCCCATCGGCTGGCTGTTCAGCAGCGCGGCGAGAAAGATCGCCGGTTCGTGGCATTTGAGCCAGCTGCTGGCGTAGGCGAGTTTCGCGAAGCTCGCTGCGTGGCTTTCGGGGAAACCGTAATCGCCGAAGCCTTTGATCTGCTCGAAGATCTGTTCGGCGAAGTCGGGCGGATAGTCGCGCTCGCGCATCCCGTCGACGATCTTGCGGTGATATTTCTCGAGGTTGCCCTTGCGCTTCCACGCGGCCATCGCGCGGCGCAGTTCATCTGCCTCGCCGGGCGTGAAGCCTGCCGCGATCATCGCGATCTGCATCACCTGTTCCTGGAAGATCGGCACGCCGTACGTACGTTCGAGCGCAGGCTTCAAGTCCTCCTTTGGATAACTGACCTTTTCGATTCCCTGGCGTCGTTTCAGATAGGGGTGCACTGCCCCGCCCTGGATCGGCCCCGGCCGCACGATCGCAACCTCGATCACCAGATCGTAGTAAGTACGCGGGCGCAGGCGCGGCAACATCGACATCTGCGCGCGCGATTCGATCTGGAACACGCCGACCGTATCGGCCCGGCAAATCATGTCGTAGGTCGCTTCGTCATCCTGTGGAATGTGCTTCAGCGTGAACGCCTCACCACCCGGCTCCGGCGGCCCGCGCCACGCGGTACGCATGTCGAAGGCGCGATGCAGCGCCGACAGCATGCCGAGCGCGAGCACATCGACCTTCATCAGCCCGAGCGCTTCGAGATCGTCCTTGTCCCACTGGATCACGCGCCGCCCGTCCATCGCCGCGTTCTCGACCGGCACGAGCCGCGTGAGCTTGCCGCGGCTGATCACGAAACCGCCCGAGTGCTGCGACAGATGGCGCGGAAAGTTCAGCAGCCGCGCGGCGAGCCGGGCCCACGCCTGGATGAGCGGCGTCCCGGGATCGAGCCCGATCGTCGAGAATTGCTGCAGCAGGTCGCGGCTACCGTCGAACCAGCGGTGCGCTTTCGCGACGCGATCGACCAGCATCGGATCGACACCGAGCGCCTTGCCGGTTTCGCGCAGCACGCCGCGCGGGCGATAGGTCGAGACGGCGGCCGCGAGTGCGGCGCGATCGTGCCCGTACTTCTCGTAGATATGCTGGATCACTTCTTCCCGGCGCTGATGCTCGAAGTCGACGTCGATATCGGGCGGCTCGCCGCGCTCCGCGCTGATGAAGCGCTCGAACAGCATCGTGCTCTGCTCGGGATTCACTTCGGTGATGCCGAGGCAGAAGCAGACGACCGAGTTTGCCGCCGAGCCACGCCCCTGGCACAGGATGTTCTGGCTGCGCGCGTATTTGACGATGTCGTAGACGGTCAGGAAGAACGGTTCGTAGCTCAGCCTCGCGATCAGGTCGAGTTCATGCCGGATCTGCTTGTCCACTTTCTCCGGAATGCCGTGCGGATAGCGCTCGGCCGCCCCTGCCCGGGTTTCCTGTTCCAGATAGCTCGTCGGCGTGAGCCCCTTCGGCACGATCTCGTCGGGATACTCGTAGCGCAGCGAGTCCAGTTCGAAATGACACGCATCGAGAATCGCGCACGTCTCCGCGATCTCGCCCTCCGAGTACAACTGCCCGATCCGCTGTCGCAAACGCAGATGCTGCTCCGCATTCGGCGCAAGCACATAGCCGCACTCCGAGACCGGCATCCCGACGCGAATCGCCGTCATCACGTCCTGCAGCGGCTTGCACGAGCGCCGGTGCATCGTCACGTCGCCAAGCGCGACGATGCGCACGTCGCGCCGCTCGCCGGCCGCACGAATCTCGTCACGTTGCGCACCGTCCAGCGCACGCTGCAACTGCACGAGCCCGAGCCGCGCACGTTCGCCGAACGTCGTGCGCAACCACGCGACCTGTGCATCGAGCACGTCCGCACGCACCGGATACGCAGGCACGAGAATCGCGAAGCAGTCGGGCATGCCGCGCAAGTGCGCAAACGCCTCGGGCGGCATCGACAGCATCCGCGACGTCAGCTTGTAAGTGCCCTTCGGCGCTGCCATCCGCCGCCACGAAATCAGCTCGGACAGATTGCCGTAGCCCTCGCGGTTCTGCGCAAGCAGCACGAGCCCGAACGCCCCGGGGCCCGGATCGTGGCCGGGCGCGACTTCATCCGGCGTGACTTCGAAGTACGAACCGATGACGAGCGGCAGCCCTTTCGCCTTCGCCGCGACATGCATGCGCGGCGCGCCTGCGAGCGAGCATTCGTCGGTGATCGCGATCCCGCGATAGCCGAGCTCGAACGCGCGCTCGACCAGTTCTTCCGCATGCGACGCGCCATGCAGGAACGAAAAGTTCGAACGGCAGAACAACTCCACGTAATCGGGCAGCCAACTGAATTCCGCAACCATGACCGTTCACCCGAACAGGCCGTGCAGGAACCAGTGCGGCTCGGCCTCGCTCCCCGCCCGCGCCCTGAACACCCAGTAGCACGCACCGGCCTCGTCCTGCGCGACGCAGTAATCGCGTGCAGCGAGCTGGCCATCGAACCACCCGGCCTCGATCCGTTCCACTGACGACATCATCCTGAGCGGCGTATGAAATACCGGCCGCTCCCCGCGCATCAACAACGGCAGCGGCTCCGCCAGCAACCACGCAGGCCTCGGCGGCGCGGCCGGCAACCCGCCGGCCGGCTTGCCCGCCTGCGCATCGAGCGGCAGCCAGCGGTTCGCGGCTTCGGGCCGGTGATCGGCGACGGGCGCCGCGCGCAGCACGTTCTCCGCGCCGAGCCGCGCGACCAGCAGCTCGAACAGCCGCTCGCGCGTCTCTTTCGTGCCGCCCGGCTCGGGGAAAAGATCGTCGGCCGGCGGCGCGACCGATTCGACGCGCGTGGCCTTCAGCCGCACGGCAATCACCGCGGCCGGCAACTCGACGCGCGCGAGCCGCTCGCCGAGCAGCCGCATGAAATGCGCCTCGTCACGCACGGGTGCCGCAAACGCGAGCTCAAGCGGCGTCGGCGGCACGGCCTGGCGGCCGCGCTCGTGCTCGAGATCGAACGTCATCGCGGCCAGCGACAGCTGCCGCGCGGCCAGCCAGCCGCAGAGCTGCACGACGAGCCGCCGCGCGGCGAACAGCACGGCTTCCGCGTATTCGACGCGCTCCGGCAATTCGAGCCGCACGTCGAACACGGGCGGCACCGCCATCCACGCAAGCGGCTCGACCGCATCGCCATACGCCCGATCGAGCGAAGCCAGCAGCGCGGGGCCGCAACGACGCTGCAACCCGGCACGCGGCAAGCCGCGCAGATCGGCGAGCGTGCGGCAACCGAGCCCGTCGAACCAGCCCGCATACGGACGCGCATCGGGCAGCAGCACGCACGGCAGCCTGTCGAGCGCACGAACGAGCGACGCCTGCCCGGCGATGCGGCGCCGGATGCGCGCACGGGCCGACACGCGCGCGAGCAGCCACGCGCCGCGCCCGGTCGGCGCGGCGGACAGGCGCGCCGCATAGCCGAGCGCCGCGAGCGTCGCGCGCACTTGGCGGCACAGCGACGGCAGGCCGCCGAACAGGCGCAGGCTCGGGCCGACGTCGACGATCAGCGTCGCTTCGTCGTCGAGCGCGACGCACGGCGAGAAGCGCAGCAACGCGAGCGCGACCGCGCGCAACGCATCGGCCTCGCGGGCGGGATCGCGTTCGACGAGCCGCGTGCCGGGTGCGAGCGTGAGCACGCCGCCGCGCTTCATGCCCGCGCGCACGCCCTGCCGGCGCGCGGCCGCGTCGGCGATCAGCACGACACCCTGCTCGAGCACCGCGTAGCCGGTCGCACCGGCCTGCGCATCAGACGGCGGCGGGGCGCACACGTCGAGCGGCAGGCGCGGCAGATGGATGCCGAGCAAGACGCGCATAGCGGCTCTCCACGATGGGCGACGGCAAATCGAGCGCGAGCGGCTCGCTGCGCGCGGGCCCGCGACGCTTGACGATGTCGAGCGACACGCCGCCCGGCACCGGATGCAGCGCGACGCGCAGCACGGCCGGCGACGGCTGCCGCACGGCCGACAGCGGGCGCAGCATCACGAACAGCGTGTCGCCGGTGCGCGCGGCCGCGAGATGCAGGCGCCGCAGCGCATCGGGCCGCGCGTCCTGCCAGAGCAGCAGCGCGCCGCAGCAGCCGGTCTTGAGCGCCTGCTCGGCGGCCCACAGCGCATCCGTGCGGCTGCCGGCGCGCAGCCACAGCAGCGCGTCGGCCGGCACGCCGAGACTGGCGAGCGCGGTCGCATGCGGCGCTTGCGGCGGCGCGACGAGCGCGAGCGGGCGCCGGGCGCTGACGGTGCGCGCGAGCGCGGGCGCGAGCAGCCGCATCTCGCCGCAGCCCGGCTGCGCGGCCAGCAGTTCGACGAGCCCGCCGACCGGCCAGCCGCCACCCGGCAACTCGGCGGACAGCGATGCGAAGCCGGTATCGATCGTGCGCGGACCGCCGCGCGCGAGCTGCGAGCCGCGCCACAGCGACGGATGAAGGGATTCGGGAGAAATGGAGGATGCGAGCATGACGCCACCCACAACTGTATGGATATACAGTATATGGCAATGCGCTCGCGTCGCACAGCACCGGTGCGAAACCGGTTTTCGTCAGAGGAAAACCGACGGGAAAGCCGGCGCGGCCGTCATGTTACGCCGCACCGGTTCAAGCGTGGCCGGATTGTGTCGTCCGAACGCGCTCTGCAACCATCCGGCCCGGATCGTCCGGCTCACCCGGCCGGAGCCGCACGCAAACCCGCATGCGAACCGGCGGGATGCGGCACCCCGCCCCGCGCCGTCGCGAAACGCGCGCGAAGCCCGGCCGGCGGCGGTCCGCGCCGTCATCGGCACAACGCGTCAGCCGCACTTGCCGCTTTACGTTATGCTGTCCGCCGACCCAATCCACGCCATCGGAGGGCACATGAAACGGGGGATCCGTGCGATCGCGTGCGCCGCCGTCGCGCTGGCGCTGCCGGGCGCGGCATTCGCGCTGACCGACGACTACGCGCAGTACGACGAGTGCATGCTGGGCGCGCTGCGCGAGAGCCGCAACGGCGCGGCGGCCCAGCTGATCCAGCGCTCCTGCGATGCGCTGTACCGCAACAACGCGATGCTACTGCCGCGCGAGCGGCGCTTCCACGAGTGCGTGGTGCAGTCGTTGCCGGGCGTGCGCGACAACTATGCGATCCAGCAGATCATGTCGATCTGCTCGCGGCGCGGCGAGATGTGAGGCGGCGCTGAACGCCGGGCAGTCGCCTGCCCGCGCACCAATGAAAAAAGGCCTGCGATGTGCAGGCCTTTCGTTTCAGCGGTCCGACCGGTGTGCGGCGTTCAGAACGACGCGACCATCGAGCCCTTGAACTGCTTCTTGATGAATTCCCGCACTTCCGGCGACTGGTACGCCTTGACCAGCTTCTTCACCCACGGCTGGTCCTTGTCCTTCGCGCGCACGGCGATCAGGTTCGCATAAGGGCTCGTCAGCGACTCGAGCGCGATCGCGTCCTTGGTCGGCTGCAGGTTCGCCGCGAGCGCATAGTTCGTGTTGATCACCGCGGCGTCGACGTCCGACAGCACGCGCGGCAGCTGCGCGGCGTCGAGCTCGGAGATCTTCAGCTTCTTCGGGTTCTCGGCGATGTCGAGCACCGTCGCGTTGTTGCCGCCCGTGCCGGCGCCGGCCTTCAGCTTGATCACGCCTTGCGTCTGCAGCAGCAGCAGCGCGCGGTTCTCGTTCGACGGATCGTTCGGCACCGCGAGCTTCGCGCCTTGCGGCAGGTCCTTCAGCGACTTGAACTTCTTCGAGTACACGCCGATCGGCGAGATGTAGGTCAGGCCCGCGCTGACGATCTTGTAGCCGCGCTGCTTCACCTGGCTGTCGAGGTAGGGCTGGTGCTGGAAGCTGTTCGCGTCGAGGTCGCCCGAATCGAGCGCCGCGTTCGGCTGCACGTAGTCGTTGAACTCGATGACCTTCACGTTCAGGCCTTCCTTCTCCTTCGCGACCTTCTGCACGACCTGCCACACTTCCGAATCCGGGCCGGCCACCGTGCCGACCTTGATGACCTTGTCCTCGGCGTGCGCGCCGGCCGACAGCGTCAGCGCGGCACCGGTGGCCAGCACGGAAAATACCTTCAGGAGACTGCGACGCTTCATCTGTTTCTCGCTTTCTTGCTAACTGAAAATGGGGCGCGATACGGGTATGCCCGGACTCGCAGGAAGGGGCAAATGGTGTCACAGGATCGGCCGGAAGTGAAATACATCCCGCTCATATGGGTATGCACCGCAGCGGTGCCCGGCGGACGATGCGCGGTCTGGCCGTTAGTTGCGTTCAACGCGCACGCCCGCCGGCATCGCCGACCCGGAACGCGCCGACCGCGTCACGCAGCCGCCCGGACTGCTCCTGGAGCGACGCCGCGGCCGCAGCCGCCTCCTCGACGAGCGCCGCGTTCTGCTGCGTGACCTGGTCCATCTGCGTGACCGCGCGACCGACCTGCGTGATGCCGCTCGCCTGCTCCTCGGACGCGGCCGCGATCTCGCCCATGATGTCGGTCACGCGCGCGACCGCCTGCAGGATCTCGCCCATCGTCGTGCCGGCCTGGCCGACCAGCGTCGAGCCGTTGCGCACGCGCTCGACCGAATCGACGATCAGCTCGCGGATCTCCTTCGCGGCCGTCGCGCTGCGCTGCGCGAGCGAACGCACCTCGCCCGCGACCACCGCGAAGCCGCGCCCCTGCTCGCCGGCGCGCGCGGCCTCGACCGCCGCGTTCAGCGCGAGGATGTTGGTCTGGAACGCGATGCCCTCGATCACGCCGATGATGTCGGCGATCCTGCGCGAGCTGTCGTCGATCTCGCCCATCGTGCCGATCACACGGCTCACGACGTCGTTGCCCGCGCGCGCGATCTCCGATGCGTTGTTCGCGAGCCCGCTCGCCTGCCGCGCGTTGTCGGCGTTCTGCTTCACCGTCGCGGTCAGTTGCTCCATGCTCGCGGCCGTCTCCTCGAGCGACGCGGCCTGCTCCTCGGTGCGCTGCGACAGGTCGTCGTTGCCGGACGCGATCTCGCGGCTCGCCGACGCGATCGACTCGGCCGACTGGCGGATCCCGCCAATCGTCGCCTGCAGGCGCGCCTGCATGTCGCGCATCGCCGCCATCATGCTCGTGCTGTCGCCCGCGCGCACCGGCACCGGCCGCGACAGGTCGCCCTGCGCGATGCGGGTCGCCAGCGCGGCCGCTTCGTCCGGCTCGCCGCCGAGGCTGCCGCGCACGTTGCGGATGATCACGAGCATCGCCGCGCTGATCACGAAGCCGATCACGAACACGACCGCGAGGTGGCCGAACAGCGTCCGGTAGTAAACGGTATCGATGTCCTTCAGGAACACGCCGCTCGAGATGTTCCAGTCCCACGGCGCGAAGCGCGTGACGTAGCTGATCTTCGGCACCGCGGTCTCGCTGTGCGGCAGCCGCCCGCGATACTCGGCGAAACCGCTGCCGGTCGCCTTCGCGGCGTTCAGGATCGTGACGAACAGCGGCTTGCCGTCCGGATCGAGATAATCGCCGACCTGCGTGCCGACGAGCTTCGGCAGCGTCGGGTGCATCAGCACGACGGGTTTCGAATCCATCACGAACACGTAGCCCGACTCGCCGTAGCGCATCGCGGCCAGGCTCGCGAGCGCATCGCGCTTCGCGTCGGCCTCGGGCAGCGCACCGCTCTGCGCGAGCGCGTGATAGGCCTTGACGATGCCGGCCGCCGAGTCGACCAGGTTGGCGATGCCTTCCTTGCGTTCGGCGAGCATCGTCGTGCGCGTCTCGTACGCGCTCCACGCGCCGACGCCGAGCAGACCGATCCATACCAGCGCAAGCGCGAGCCACAGCTTGCGGTTCAAACTCATTCTGCTCATCTGCGTGCCTCGTTGTCGAAGTCGATGCCCGCGATGCGCGCGAACGGCCGGTCGCGCGCAAACGGTTGCCTCCGTATTTACGGCAGCGAGACTTACAACTTGAATACACGCGTGCGCCGCACGACGGCCGGCACGACACGCAGCGGCGGCTGTGCTACAAAGTCCGGCTGGCCGGCGCACGACGCGCCGGCGACATTCCGGGGCCATCCATGTACGTCATCGACATCCACTACAACGCGTCGCTCGAGCGCATCGACGATGCGCTCGAACGCCACCGTGCGTTTCTGCAGCCGCTGTTCGAGCGCGGCATCTTCATCGCGGCGGGGCCGAAGGTGCCGCGCGAAGGCGGCGTGATCCTCGCGGCCCGCATCGACCGCGGCGAACTGGACGCGATCCTCGAGACCGATCCGTTCGTCACCGAAGGGCTCGCGACGTATCGGGTGACCGAATTCAAGATCACGCGTGCCGCGCAGGGCTTCAACGTGCCGGCGCTGCCGTAACGCGCTCGGGCGCGAATGCACGCGCGCAAGCACGCCGCCCCGCGAGGCGGCGAATGCAAATCGAGGGAAAGAAGGAAGCATGCGTGACGGCGCGTCGCGGCCGTCACGCGTTTCGCCGGGCGAGCGCCCGTGCGATCATGCGGCGCGCGCCGCTCAGTCGACCAGCAGCTTCAGGTCGTGCACCCACGGGCCGAGGCCCTGGCCGTCGCGCACGAACAGGCGCAGCTTGCCGTCGCGATCGAACACGTAGCTCGCGGCCGTGTGATCCATCGTGTAGCTGCCGGGTGTCTTGCCGGGCACCTTCGCGTAGTACACGCGGAAATCCTTCGTGACCTTCTTGAGCTGCGCTTCGTCGGCCGGCCGCAGGCCGATGAACGACGGATCGAACGCGGGCACGTACTGGCCGAGCAGCGCGGGCGTGTCGCGCTCCGGATCGATGGTGACGAACAGCACCTGCACGCGCTTCGCGGCATCGGGGCCGAGCTGCTTCAGCGCCTCGGACAATTCGGCCATCGTCGTCGGACAGACGTCCGGACAGTGCGTATAGCCGAAGAACATCACGACAGCCTTGCCCTTGAAGCCGGCGAGGGTGCGCACCTTGCCGGTCGTGTCGGGCAGCGAGAATTCGCTGCCGAACTGCGTGTTGCCGGTGATGTCGAGATTCTGGAATTTCGGCGCGTTGTCGCAGCCGGCGAGCAGCGCGGCTGCCGCGAATGCGCACGCGAGCATCCAGCCTTGGCGCGCGCGGCGCCCGAACCATGAATGGAGCATTGCGTTCAAACCGTGCGGTTACACGCCGAGCAGCGGGCGTGCATAGTGATCGACGAGCAGCGCGGCGAACAGCAGCGACAGGTAGACGATCGAGTAACGGAAAGCCTTGCGGGCGAGGTCGTCGGAATAGTCGCGGTGGATCTTCCACGCATACGCGAGGAACACCGCGCCGAGCAGCACCGCGCTCGTCAGGTAGACGGCGCCGCTCATCCCGGAGATGAACGGCATCAACGTGACCGCGAACAGGATCACCGTGTACAGCAGGATGTGCAGCCGCGTGAACTTCTCGCCGTGCGTGACGGGCAGCATCGGCAGGCCCGCGTTTTCGTAGTCCTTGCGGCGATAGAGCGCGAGCACCCAGAAATGCGGCGGCGTCCACACGAAGATGATCAGCACGAGGATCCACGCGTCGCCGGGCACCGCGCCGGTGACCGCGGCCCAGCCGAGCGCCGGCGGCATCGCGCCCGACGCGCCGCCGATCACGATGTTCTGCGGCGTCATCGGCTTGAGCAGCAGCGTGTAGATCACCGCGTAGCCGACGAACGTCGCGATCGTCAGCCACATCGTCAGCGGGTTCGTGAACGTATAGAGCGTCCACGCGCCAACGCTGCCGAGCACGGCCGAGAACACCAGGATCTGCGGGGTCGTGATCTCGCCGCGCGCGGACGGACGCCACGCGGTACGGCGCATCATCGCGTCGACCTTCTGCTCGACGAGGCAGTTGATCGCGAACGCGGCGCCGGCCAGCAGCCAGATGCCGACCGTGCCGCCGATCAGCACATGCCACGGCACCATGCCCGGCGTCGCGAGAAACATGCCGATCACCGCGCAGAACACCGCGAGCTGCGTGACACGCGGCTTCGTCAGCGCCATGTACTGCGAGAACCGGCTACCGGGCGATTGGGAAAGGGTGCTTTGCATGGGGGCGGTCACGCCGGGGCGGCGTCGCGCGCGGGCTGCACGACACGGCCAGGGCGGCTTGAAAGGATGCGAAAGTTTAACATGACGACGAGCAGCAGCAGGATCGCGGCGCCGCCGTTGTGCGCGACGGCGACCGGCAGCGGCCACTGCAGCACGATGTTGGTCAGGCCCGTCAGGAACTGCAGCAGGACCACCACCAGCACGCCGTTCGCGGGCCGCCGCAGCGACTCGAAGCGGCGCATCTTCAGCGCGAACGCCGCCAGGTACGCGACGACGACGAACGCGAACGTGCGGTGGGTCCAGTGGATCGCGACCAGCGCGTCCTGCGTGATCGCGTCGCCGTCCTTCGTCATCCCGAGCGCGCGCCACAGATGGAAGCCCTGGCCGAAGTTCATCGGCGGGATCCACTGGCCGTTGCAGGTCGGGAAATCGGTACACGCGAGCACCGCGTAGTTGGTGCTCACCCAGCCGCCGAGCGCGATCTGCACGACCAGCAGCACCAGCGCCGCGAGCGCGGCCGCGCGGTAGCGGCCGGCCTCCGGGTCATGCGACGGCAGCGGCGTCTGCCGCGCCGCGAGCCAGCCGAGCGTGCCGAGCAGCGCGAGGCCGAGCAGCAGGTGGGTCGTGACGATCACCGGCTGCAGCTTCATCGTGACCGTCCACGCGCCGAACACGCCCTGCACGACGATCAGCAGCAAGAGGCTGGTGGGCCACCACGGCGACACGTGCAGCGGGCGGCGGCGCAGCCGCGCGGACCATGCGATCACGACCTGCGCGATGATCAGCACGCCGATCGCCATCGCGAAATAGCGGTGGATCATCTCGATCCAGGCCTTCGTCATGCTGACGGGGCCGGTCGGCATCGCCTGGTGCGCGGCCTTGATCGCGGCGTGCGCGATGAATGGCGACGACGTGCCGTAGCAGCCGGGCCAGTCCGGGCAGCCGAGGCCCGAATCGGTCAGCCGCGTGAAGCCGCCGAACATCACCAGGTCGAGGGTCAGGAACGTGGTGATCCACACGAGCTTGCGGAACTTGTTGTCGTCGGCCCTCACCCACACGTAAGACAGCGGCAGCAGCGCGATGCAGAAGCCGATCAGGCCGAGTTGCAGTAGATACGACATCGAATGTGTGCCTCGTTGTCTCGCCTTAGCCGATGCTCGACCACTTCAGCAGCTTCGTCACGTCCGACTTGATCTTGCTGGGGTTCGGGTTCTTCGGAAAACGCATCATCAGGTTGCCGTTCGGGTCGACCATGTAGAGGTGGTCGCTGTCCTTCGTGCCGGCGTCGGCCGGCAGCCACGCGGCCACCGCGGCCGGATCGGCGACGAGCCGGCGCGTGTCCGGGTAGGCGTCCAGCACCTTCTGCGGAATCGCGCCCGCATCGCCGCGCAGCCACACCATCGTGAGCCGGTGCCGCTCGCCCGCCTGCGTGACGCGGATCTGGCGCATGAAATAGAGCTTTTGCGCGCATGCGTCGTCGCACGCGCTGCGGTCGGTCATCACGAACAGCCACACGCCGCGCAGCGACGACAGCGGCACCGTCCTGCCGGTTTCGTCGGTGACCTGCAGGTCGGCCGGGATCGGCCGCTGCGGCTCGATCAGCGTGCCGTAGTTGGTCGAGCCGCCCTTCGGCTTGATCACGTAATAGGTGAAGTACGACGCGATGATGGGCGCCGCGCACACGAGCCCGAGCAGCACGAGCATCCAGCGGCCGCGCTTGCGGGCTGCCGGCGAAACCGGCGCCGCGGCCGGACCCTGACGGGGAGATTGCATGGACAAATCAGACCTCTCGAAACGAACCCGCGGCGCTTGCGCCGCGTCCTGGCATGGCGCTCACGCGCCGGCCGGCTTCTTCGCCGCACGCCGCGCGGCGTACAGGCCGAAGCCGAGCGCGGCGGCCGCCATGGCCCACCACTGAAACATGTAACCGTAATTGCGCTCGACACCGGTCGTCGCCGCCGGCCAGTCGCGCACGAGCTTGTCGCCGTCGTCGCTCGTCTGCTGGATCACGAACGGCTGCAGCGGCAGCCCCGTTTCCTTCGCATACGCGGCGACGTCCAGGTTCTGCCGGATCTTCTGGTGCGCGGCCGAGCCGCCTTCGCCGAGTTCGAACGCGCGCGACGCGTCGGCGCGCGCGATGCCTTCGATCTCGATGTCGCCGTCGGGCGTCGGGAACGGCTCGATCGCCGTGCGATCGGCGATGTTGCGCGGCAGCCAGCCGCGGTTCACCAGCACGACGCCGCCGCCCGAGAGTTTAAACGGCATCACGACGTAAAAACCCGGCTGGTCGTTATACGGCCGATTGTCGAGAAACACCGCCTGCTCCGGCAGGAAGCGGCCCCTGGCCCGCACGCGGTGGAATTCGATCGAGGCGAGCGGAATCGGCTGCGCCCCGACGTCGACGGGCACCGCGTGCTCGTAGCGCGCGATGCTCGCCTGCAGCGCTTCCTTCTGGTGCGCGCGGTCGCGTTGCCAGAACCCGAGGCGAATCGTGACCGCGACGACGATGAGAATCAGCAGCGCGGGCAGCCAGCGGATCCTCATCGGCCCCCCCCGCCAGGCGCATTCGCAAAAACGAAGTGCGATAATCATCCTCTTCCTTTCGAATTGCCGTCGTCCGGTTCGTGTCATGCACATCCTCGTTCCCATCGCCTTCGTCCTCATCGTCGCCAGCATGGGCTCGGCGCTCTACTTCATGATGCACGACCGCGGCCATACGAAACGCATGGTCTGGTCGCTTGCCACCCGCGTCGGGCTGTCGGTCTCGCTGTTCCTGTTCATCCTGATCGCGAACTGGATGGGCTGGATCCATTCGACCGGCCTGCCGATCGGACGTTGACGGGTTCGCCACGGCGGCCGCTGTGACCGCTGTGACATATCGCCGCACAGCCGCGCCACCAAGCAAAAGCGCCGCCTGACTGAGTCGCGGCGGCGCCGTGGGTGTTGAGCGCAAGCAGCCAGCCGCTGCCCCGTCCCCACCAATGAAAACGGCCCGCGCATCGCTGCGCGGGCCGTTGTTCCATTTACAGCCAGTAGACGACGACGTACAGGCCGAGCCAGACGACGTCGACGAAGTGCCAGTACCACGCGGCGCCTTCGAACGCGAAGTGGTGATCCGGCTTGAAGTGGCCGCGGATCATCCGCACCAGCACCACGGCGAGCATCGTGCCGCCGAGGAACACGTGGAAGCCGTGGAAACCCGTCAGCAGGAAGAACGTCGAACCGTACACGCCCGAGTTCAGCGTCAGGTTCAGTTCGTTGTACGCGTGGTAGTACTCGAAGCCCTGCAGGAACAGGAAGCTGACACCGAGCACGAGCGTCGCGGCCAGCCAGGCGATCGCCTTGTTGCGGTGATTGTCACGCAGCGCGTGGTGCGACACCGTCAGCGTCGCGCCCGACGCCAGCAGGAATGCGGTGTTGATCGTCGGGACCGGCCACGGGCCCATCGTCTTGAAGTGACCGGCGAGCGCGGCGGGACCCTCGTTCGGCCACACGGCGGAGAAGTCCGGCCAGATCAGCTTGTAGTCGAGGCTGCCGAGCTGGTGCAGCGCGATTTCACGCGCATAGAACAGCGCGCCGAAGAATGCGCCGAAGAACATCACTTCGGAGAAGATGAACCAGCTCATGCTCCAGCGGTACGACTTGTCGACGTTCCTGCCGTAATGACCGCCTTCCGACTCGGCGATCGCGTCGCCGAACCAGTGATACAGCGTGAAGAGCAACCACAGCAGGCCGAGCAGCGCCGTAAACGGCGCCCAGTCGTGACCGTTGATCCACAGCGCCGCCGACCCGAGCATGACCAGCAAGCCGATGGCCGCACTGATCGGATGGTGCGACGGATGCGGCACGAAATAGTACGGGGTCTGGTTTTGACCGCTCATGCTTGATTCTCCACTTCAGTCCAATTTGTGTACCGGAAACCGCTCCGGCTTTATTTCTTGCGCGGCGCGACGGCCGCCGCTCTTTCCCGTACGCAGCGCCCGGGCGCCGCGCACTGCATTCTTTCGTGGCCGCGGGCCTTAGCCCACGACCGCACGCACGATCAGGATCAGCACGCCGATGAACACGCCGGCCGCGATCAACGCGACGATCAGCACGTGCAGCGGATTGAGCTGCGTCGCATCGGCCTCCAGGTCGCGCCGCTTGCGCACCCCGAAGAACGACCACAACACCGCTCGCAACGCCTGGCCGAACGACCCGCTCCGCTTCGTCTCCGTCATCACCCCGTCTCCGTCGTCATGCGTCCGGCTTCGCCGCGCCCTGCGCCGCCGTCTTGCGCGGTGCCGGCGCCGGCTCGGCCGGCGTATTCAGTTCGAAGAACGTATACGACAGCGTGATCGTCTTCACGTCCTTCGGCAGCTTCGGATCGATCACGAACACCACCTGCATCTTGCGCGACTCGTTCGCGGCCAGCGTCTGCTGCGTGAAGCAAAAACACTCGATCTTCTTGAAGAACTCCGTCGCCTGCTTCGGCGCGTAGCTCGGAATCGCCTGCGCGACCATCGGCCGGCCCTGCCCGTTGGTCACGTCGTACACGATGGTCGTCAGTTCGCCGGGATGCACGTCGAGGCTGTTGTGCTCCGGCTTGAAACCGAGCGGGCCGCGCGCATTCGCATCGAACTCGACCGACACCGTACGGCTGGTGTCGACCTGCGAGTTCTTCGCCTCGCGTTCGCTGACATCGCGCTGCACCAGGTTGTTGATGCCGGTGATCTGGCAGATCGCGCGATACATCGGGATCAGCGCGAAGCCGAAGCCGAACATCAGTCCGGCCACGACGAAGAGCTTCACCAGCATCGAACGATTGAACGCCCGATCGACGGCGCCCGCTTCCGGCTTCGACATACGACTACTTCCTCGCTACTGCGTCAGTTGCTGCATCAGTGAGTGGACAGCCACCACTGCTTGATCACGACACCCACAAAGAAAACGGCGGCGATGACGAGCAGGATGAGGCCGAGCCGCTTGTTGCCCGCGCGAATCTGCTCGGGCGTTCGTCTTTCCTGTGGATTCCGGTTCATCTGAAACTTCGCTGAAACTGCGATTTGGCGCCCGCCGCGCCTGCCTGCGTGGCAGGCAGCGGCGGAACGCTGGGCAAGACTTATTCGACGTGCGGCGGTTGCTCGAACGTGTGGAACGGAGCCGGGCTCGGCACCGTCCACTCGAGGCCCGTCGCGCCATCCCACGGCTTGTCCGACGCCTTTTCCAGCTCGCCGCCGCCACGGTAGGCCGGCAGCGCGACCGCGAACAGGAAGTACACCTGCGCGAGGCCGAAGCCGAATGCGCCGATCGTCGCCACCTGGTTGAAGTCCGTGAACTGCGCCGGGTAGTCCGCATAGCGGCGCGGCATGCCCGCGAGACCGACGAAGTGCATCGGGAAGAACGTCAGGTTGAAGAAGATCATCGACGACCAGAAGTGGATCTTGCCGCGCGTCTCGTTGTACATCCAGCCCGTCCACTTCGGCGCCCAGTAGTACCAGCCCGAGAACAGCGCGAACAGCGACCCGGCCACCAGCACGTAGTGGAAGTGCGCCACCACGAAGTAGGTGCCGTGGTACTGGATGTCGAGCGGTGCCATCGCCAGCATCAGGCCCGTCAGGCCGCCGAACGTGAATACGAACAGGAAGCCGATCGCGAACAGCATCGGGGTTTCGAACGTCATCGAGCCGCGCCACATCGTCGCGAGCCAGTTGAACACCTTCACGCCCGTCGGCACCGCGATCAGCATCGTCGCGTACATGAAGAACAGCTGGCCGGTGACCGGCATGCCCGTCGCGAACATGTGGTGCGCCCAGACCATGAACGACAGGATCGCGATCGAAGCCGTCGCGTACACCATCGAGCTATAGCCGAACAGCGTCTTGCGTGCGAACGCCGGGATCACCTGCGACACGATCCCGAACGCCGGCAGAATCATGATGTACACCTCGGGGTGGCCGAAGAACCAGAAGATGTGCTGGTACATCACCGGGTCGCCGCCGCCTGCCGCGTTGAAGAACGACGTGCCGAAGTGGCGGTCGAACAGCACCATCGTGATCGCGCCTGCCAGGACCGGCATCACGGCGATCAGCAGGTACGCGGTGATCAGCCAGGTCCATGCGAACATCGGCATCTTCATCAGCGTCATGCCCGGTGCGCGCATGTTCAGGATCGTCACGACGATGTTGATCCCGCCCATGATCGACGATGCGCCCATGATGTGGACCGCGAAGATCGCGAAGTCCATGCCCGGGCCCATCTGCGTCGACAGCGGTGCGTACAGCGTCCAGCCGGCGGCCGTCGCGCCGCCCGGCGCGAAGAACGAACCGACGAGCAGCACGGCCGCGACCGGCAGCAGCCAGAAGCTGAAGTTGTTCATCCGCGCGAACGCCATGTCGGACGCGCCGATCTGCAGCGGAATCATCCAGTTCGCGAAGCCGACGAACGCCGGCATGATCGCGCCGAACACCATGATCAGGCCGTGCATCGTCGTGAGTTCGTTGAAGAACTCCGGACGCATGATCTGCAGGCCCGGCTCGAACAGCTCGACACGGATGCCGAGCGCCATCACGCCGCCCGACAGGAACATGATGAACGAGAACAGCAGGTACAGCGTACCGATGTCCTTGTGGTTGGTGGCGAACAGCCAGCGCCGCCAGCCGTGCGGCATTTCGTGCGCGTGGTCGTCGTGCGCGTGGTCCGCGGCTACGTCGTGCCCGATGCTAGACATGAGAATCTCCTAATGCGAATACGTCGACTAACTCAGCGACACGTCAAGCCGCCGGCCCGATCTCGACCCGCCGGGCTTCCTTCGCGTCAGCCCCGCCCGTGATCGTTTCCGGCTTTTTGAGAATAATGTGGTCTTCCGCCACGCCTGCTGCCTTCAGCGCGTCGCGCACGGCCTGCGCACGATGCTTGGCCAGTTCGGCGTTCGCGTCGGCCGAGCCCGTCTTGTCGGTGAAACCCGACAGCGCGAGCTTCGCGTCCGGATGTGCCTTCGCATAGTCGGCTGCCGCTGCGATCGCCGCTTTCGCGTCGGCCGGCAGCACGCTCTTGCCCGTTTCGAAGTAGATCGTCGACAGTGCAGCCGATGCTGCCGCCGGCTGCTCGGCCGCGCCCGACGCGGCTTGCGCCGGTGCCGAGGCCGCTTCGGCCGGCGCTGCCGCGCCTGCCGTGTCTTCCGGCATCTTGCCGTTGCGCGCATCAGCCACCTGCTTCGGCTGCAGCAGGTCGTTCTTGTGGTTGCCCCACGAGTTGCGCTCGTACGTGATGACCGATGCGATGTCGAGGTCCGACAGCGACGCCCACGACGGCATGGCACCCTTGCCGTTCAGCACGCGTTCGACGTGGCCGGTGATCGGGCCGTTCACGATCGGGCTGCCGTCCATGGCCGGGAACGCGCCGAGGCCCTTGCCGCTCACCTGGTGGCAGGCCGCGCAGTTCGCCTTGTAGACTTCCTCGCCGTGCGCGACGAGTTCGGCCATCGTGTAGACCTTGTTCGGATCGACCGACGCGCTGGCCAGCTTGGCCTTCTGCGCGGTCACCCACTTCGCGTAGTCGTCGTCCGACAGCACGACGACGACGACCGGCATGAACGCGTGTTCCTTTCCGCACAGTTCGGTACAGAAGCCGCGGAACGTGCCGACCTTATCGGCCTTGAACCACGTATCGCGCACGAAGCCGGGGATCGCATCCTGCTTCACGCCGAACGCGGGCACGTACCACGAGTGAACGACGTCGTTCGCGGTCGTGATGATGCGGATCTTCTTGTTGACCGGCACGACGAGCGGGTTGTCGACTTCCTGCAGATAGGTGTCGGTGATCGGCTTCTTGCCCATCACTTCGTCACGCGGGGTGCTGAGCGTCGACAGGAAGCTGATGCCCTCGCCCGGGCCCTTCACGTAGTCGTAGCCCCACTTCCACTGGTAGCCGGTGACCTTGATCGTGAGATCGGCGTTGGTCGTGTCCTTCATCGCGACGACGGCCTTCGTGGCCGGCAGCGCCATCAGCACGACGATGACGAACGGCACGATCGTCCAGATGATCTCGACGGTCGTGCTTTCATGGAAATTGGCGGCCTTGTGGCCTTTGGATTTGCGGTGCGCGAAGATCGAATAGAACATCACGCCGAACACGCCGACGAAGATCACCGTACACAGGATCAGCATCATCGTGTGGAGATCGTAGAGCTCCTCGGCGATCTTCGTGACAGGCGGCTGAAAGTTGATCTCGTTGACGCGGGGGCCGCCCGGGCTATCACCGACCGCCAGAGCCGCGCCGGCAAAGAGCAATCCGCTGCATGCCAGCACGCCCGTGAGGGCTCGCTTGATTGTTTTCATAGCATCCTTACCCAAAATTTCCATTCAAACCCTCCCCCGTCGCAAGCCGCCCGCCCGTTCCGGCCGGTGCCCGCGCTTCGTCAGCCGCAGCGCCTGAGCGCGACGCGCAGTTCGTCGGCGAACTGCGCACGCTTGTGCTGCGCGAGATGCTGCCCGATTACGACGGTCTGCCCGCGCGATACCAGTCGAATCGGATCGCGTGGCGTCGCACCCGGCTCGACCCGCACCCAGCGCGGGTTGAATTCGATCTGCGTGAACCGCTCCGCATCCATCCGCTCGATCACGAGCCGGTGCGGAAACAGCCTGATGCGCTCGTAATCGACCGCATGACGGGCATAGATCGCGAACGCGATTCCTACCGCCAGCAATTCGATTCCGGTGAAGGGCATGACGAGCCAGGCCCCCCGCCACATCAGCAATGCCGCGATCACCAGCGAGAAGCCCGCGAGCGACGCGTAAAACAGCACGAACTGGCGCGGCGACACCGAACAGTTGCGCTTCATGAGCCAGTCCTCGAGGACCGGTTCGCCGTTCGCCGTCTCCGCCGAAACCCTCGCTGCTTCCATCGCCGCCTCACGCGAATGGCATGCGATGCATGCCTGCATCGGACTCGTCGCCCCGTATTGCGGGGACCCCGGGACGACAAGCTGACGCATTATAGGCGGGTTCAATGGCATCCACAAGCAAGCGGCTATCGGCCCGCAAGCCAAGCGCCACAAGCTTCCCGGCCGTTTTCGCCCTCAATTCGACCCTGCTTTGCGCCGCTAATTTCAGACATAACAAAACCCCTCTTTACCGCTTTACCGATTCTTCGGACGCCCCTTTCCGATATCTTCGATACGCACGATCCCGTGACCCTCGGCGGTCGTGCGCGGCACGGCCTTCCACGCGTGGCCGTAGATCACCTCGAACGTCAGCGCAATCGTGCCGTCCGCGCGCCGGCGCGCTTCCAGCGCGTCGCCGAGCGCCGCGCGAAAGCGCCGCGTCGCGCGCTGCGGCGCCGCGCGGTCGAACGGATAGGCGCCCCAGCGGCGCACGTCGGCCAGCAGGGAATCGGGCGTCTTGTACGTGACGGTGAGCACTTCCTGGTCCATCACCGGAATCTCGAAGCCGCTCTCGACGAGCATGTCGCCGAGGTCGTGCATGTCGACGAAATCGATCACGCGCGCGGCGGGTGGCGCGATGCCGAGCGCCGCTTCGGCGTCCGCGCCGGCCGCGCGCAGCTCGCGCAGCGTGTCGGGGCCGAGCGTGCTGAACATCAGCAGGCCGTTCACGCGCAGCACGCGCTGCCATTCGGGGAATACCGTATCGGGACGCGAGTGCCAGTGCAGCGCGAGATTCGACCAGATCAGGTCGAACGCGCCGGCCGCGAACGGCAGCGCCGAGAAGTCGGCCTGCGCGACGCGCGGGCCGCGCTGGCCCAGCGCCCGGCCGAGCGACGCGGGCAGCCAGCGGCGCCAGCTCGCCTGCTCGACCTCGCGCTGCCCCGCCCGCGCGAGCATCGCGCCGGACAGGTCGACGCCGAACACCGGGGCTTCGGGAAAGCGCGCGCGCAGCGCCGGCAGGTCGTCGCCCGCGCCGCAGCCCGCATCGAGCACGGCAGCGGGGCTCACCTTGATGTATTCGAGACGCTCGTTCATCCGCTGCGCGATCTCGCGCGGCAGGAACGCAACCGCGTCGAACGCGGCGGCACGGCGATCGAAGATCCGCCGCAAGCGCCGGGCGTCATTGGCCGGACGGCCGGTTGGAGTCGAAGCTGGGGACATGTCGGGCACACTGGCGAAGAGCCCGAAGTATACTCGCTCGCCTCGCAGCCTTCAGCGAGACGGGGCCGCCAGGAGTGTTCGCGATGGATCGCCGTTTCGCCCCGCGCCCGATGCGCGTCGTTTTGTCGCAGGTTCGCGCGCTGGCCGTGCAGGTCGTCACGCTCGCGTTGCCGAATCGATGCGCACTGTGCGGCAATTTGTCACACACGGTGATTTGCAGCGCCTGCGACGCCGCTTACTGGAATGAAGCACGGCTGCGCTGCGATGTCTGCGCGGTGCCGCTGGGTGTCGGGCGGCCGCGTCCGCGCGGGGCCCGCGGCCGGCCCGCCGGCGCCGGCGCTTCGTTCGCCTACCGGTGCGATGCATGCCGCGCGACACCGCCGCCGTTCGATGCGACGCTCGCGCTCGCCGATTACCGCGCGCCGCTCGACGCGCTCGCGCGCGGCCTGAAGTTTCATGCGCGGCTCGCACTCGGCGCGCAATTCGCGGCCCGGCTCGCGCAGCGGGTCGACGACGCGGACGCGCTGCGCGCCGCGGGCGGCTTCGACGTGATCGCGCCGGTGCCGCTGTCGCACGGACGGCTCGTCGCGCGCGGCTACAACCAGGCGTGGGCGATCGCGCGGCCGCTCGCGCGCAGGCTCGGCGTGCGCGCCGAAGCGGCGCTGCTCGCGCGCGTGGCCGAAACCGCGCCGCAGTCGCGGCTCGACCGGCGCGCGCGGCGCGACAACGTGATCGCGGCGTTCTCGGCGGCGGGCGACCTCACCGGCCGCCACGTGGCGCTCGTCGACGACGTGATGACGTCCGGCGCGACGCTCGCGGCCGCCGCGCGGGCATTGAAGGCGGCGGGGGCCGCGCGCGTGACGAATCTGGTTGCGCTGCGCACCGCCAGGGATTAATTAGATAGAGAGGCCGGCCGCCCGCACGCGGCGGCCGTCACGAACCGGCCGGCCGGGAAGGAAAGCACGTCGCTCCGCCCCGGCCGGCCCAGCCAGACCCAACCATGTTCAACGTCGTCCTCGTCGCTCCCGAAATTCCGCCGAACACCGGCAACGTGATCCGCCTGTGCGCCAACACCGGCGCGCGCCTGCACCTGATCGAGCCGCTCGGCTTTCCGCTCGACGACGCGAAGATGCGCCGCGCGGGCCTCGACTATCACGAGTACGCGCAAATGCGCGTGCACCGCGACTGGGACGCGTTCGTCGCGGCCGAAGCGCCCGATCCCGCGCGGATGTTCGCGTTCACGACCCGCGGCTCGGGCCGCTTCCACGACCACGCATTCGTGCCGGGCGACTGGTTCGTGTTCGGCTCGGAAACGCGCGGGCTTCCGGCCGACCTGCTCGAGCGCCTCCCGAACGAACAGCGCGTGCGCCTGCCGATGCGGCCGGGCAACCGCAGCCTGAACCTGTCGAACACGGTGGCCGTGGTCGTGTTCGAGGCGTGGCGCCAGGCCGGCTTCGAAGGCGGCGCCTGACACGCACGCCCGGCTCGCGCCGCGCGGCCGGGCGTACTAGATGCGCGCGAGCCGCGCACGATACAGGTCGTATAGGTCGGATGAAAAGCACGCGAACACCACGCGCGCGAGGTTCGGCGCCTGCGGCAGCATTTCGGCGACCGTGCCGACCGCGATGTCGACGGCCTCGTCGGCCGGATAGCGGTATACGCCGCAGCTGATCGCCGGGAATGCAATCGATGTCGCCGCAACCTCTTCGGCGAGCTCGATCGCACGCCGGTAGCACGCGGCGAGCAGTTCGGGCTCGCCGCGCCCGCCGCCGTGCCACACCGGGCCGACCGCATGAATCACGTAGCGTGCGGGCAGGCCATGGCCGCGCGTGAGCTTCGCGTCGCCGGTCTCGCAGCCGCCGAGCGTGCGGCACTCGGCCAGCAGGCCCGGACCGGCCACGCGATGGATCGCGCCGTCGACCCCGCCGCCGCCGAGCAGCGAACCGTTCGCGGCATTGACGATCACATCGACGTCGAGCGTCGTGATGTCGACGAGTTGCACGTCGAACGTGGTGGAACCGATCTGCAGCATGACACCCTCCCGAAACGCCGGAGACAGTTCAAGCGTAGTGCGCTTTGGCGCCGCCCGCTTTGCGCGAGTGCGCCCGGCCGCAAGAATCGGTGTGATTCGCCGGTGTCATTCGGCGCGCGCGTCGCGCCGCAGCAGGCCGCTGACCGCATCGCGCGGTGCGACGCCGTCGAACAGCACGCCGCACACGGCTTCGGTGATCGGCATTTCGATCGCTTGCGCGCGCGCAAGCGCGAGCACCGCCTGCGCGCAGCGCACGCCTTCGGCCACGTGGCCGAGCGCGCCGAGGATGTCGTTCAGCGAGCGGCCGGCCGCCAGCTGCAGGCCGACCGTGCGATTGCGCGACAGGTCGCCCGTCGCGGT
The DNA here is from genome assembly GCF_003853425.1 of Burkholderia sp. Bp9140. Taxonomy (NCBI): domain Bacteria; kingdom Pseudomonadati; phylum Pseudomonadota; class Betaproteobacteria; order Burkholderiales; family Burkholderiaceae; genus Burkholderia; species Burkholderia sp. Bp9140. The sequence goes on along the minus strand of NZ_QTPQ01000004.1, from coordinate 152,653 downwards.
GAGGATCAGGTCGCCGAGGCCCGTGAGGCCCGTGAAGGTTTCCGCGCGGCCGCCGAGCGCGACGCCGAGGCGCGACATTTCGGCGAGGCCGCGCGTGACCAGCGCGGCACGCGCGTTCAGCCCGAGCCCGAGGCCGTCGGCGATGCCGGTCGCGATCGCCAGCACGTTCTTCACCGCGCCGCCGACCTCGACGCCGACCACGTCGTCGCCCGTATAGATCCGCATCGCGCCGTGATGGAACGCGGCGAGCGTGCGCTCGCGGCATTCGGCGGACGTGCTCGCGACCGTCAGCGCGACGGGCAGCCCGAGCCCGACCTCGCGGGCGAAGCTCGGCCCCGACAGCACGCCATTGCTGTGCTGCCCCGGCAGTTCGGCTGCGATCACCTGGTGCGGCAGCAGATGCGTGTCGGCCTCGAAGCCCTTGCAGACCCACACGACATGCGCGGGCACGCAGCCCGCGTCGCGCATCGCGCCGAACAGCGTGCGCAGCCCGGCCACGGGGGCGGCAATCACGCACAGCGCGTCGTCCGCGGCGCCGTGCGCGAGCGCGGCGCCGAGATCGGCGTCGTAGCGCAGCGCGTCGGGCAGCGCGATGCCGTCCAGATAGCGGGAATTTTCGTGCCGGGCCTGCAGCCCGGCGATCAGCGCGGCGTCGCGCGCCCAGAGAAGCGTATCGTGCCGCGCGGCCAGATGGCCCGCGAGCGCGGTGCCCCAGGCACCGGCGCCGAGAACGGCTACTTTCATACCCAGCACCGGTCCGGAGTGAAACGTCAGTTCAGCGTCGTGCCGTTCGGCGCGCCTGCCGCACCGGCCTGCTGCTGCTGAAGCTGCGCGAGACGCTGCTCGTACAGCGCCTGGAAGTTGATTTCCGCCAGGTGGATCGGCGGGAAGCCCGCACGCGTGATCGCGTCGGCGATGTTCGAGCGCAGATACGGGAACAGGATCGTCGGGCAAGCGATGCCGACGAGCGGGTCGAGCTGTTCGTCGGGAATGTTACGAATGTCGAAAATGCCGGCCTGCTTCGCTTCGATCAGGAACGCGACCTTGTCCTTCACCTTCGCGGTGACGGTACCCGACACGACGACCTCGAACACGCTTTCCGCGAGGCGCTCGGCCTTGACGTCGACTTCGACTTCAACCGACGGCATGTCCTGCTCGAGGAAGATCGCCGGCGAATTCGGCTGCTCGAGCGACATATCCTTCAGGTAGACGCGCTGGATGTTGAAGAACGGTTGGTTTTCGACGTCGGACATGGTGTTTCCCTAAAAGTGGTGACGGGGTGGCCCGGCTTCACGCCGGCCGCCTCGGTTGAATCCTGCGCGCCCAAGCCGCGGCGCGGCCGGCGGCCATTCTGCCCTAATCAGGCCGCTTGCAGAAGCGGCAACAGCCCGCCTTCGCGGTCGAGCTTCGACAGATCGTCGTAACCGCCGACGTGCGTCTCGCCGATATAGATCTGCGGCACCGTGCGACGGCCCGTGCGCGACATCATTTCCTCACGGCGGCCCGGATCGCGGTCGACCAGCACCTTTTCGATCTGCTCGACGCCGCGCAGCTTCAGCAGGCGCTCGGCCTGAATGCAATACGGACACACCTGCGTGCTGTACATCAAAACCTTGCTCACTTCGCCACTCCTTGTTTGACGACCGGCATCCCGGCCTGCTGCCAGGCGGCGACGCCGCCCTCGAGCACGTGTACCTCGGCATAGCCTGCCGCCTCGATCTCGCGCGCCGCCTTCTGCGACTGCTGGCCGTTCTGGCAGACGAGCAGCACGGGGGTGCTCTTGTTTTTCGCGACCTGCGCAATCTTCGCGCCGATCTCGCCGGCGGCGACCTGACGTGCAGACGGCAGGTGGCCGGCGGCGAAGTCGGACGCCGCGCGCAGGTCGATCACGACCGCGTTGCGGCGATTGATGAGCTGCGTCGCCTCCGCGGCCGACAGGCCGCCGCGGCCGCGACGCAGGGCGGGCCATGCGAGCAGACCGCCGGAAACCAGCAGGATCGCGATAAGGGCCAGGTTCGTGTAATCGGTAAAGAACTTCACGGAATTCCGCCGGAAAAAGAGAAATCGGAAAAGGACAATCCGGCCATTATAAAATAACCGTCTTGCGCGATGGCGGGCCCGGACCGGGTACCGCGCGACGCGCCCCGCTTCCTTCACTACCGACCGCAAGATCCATGTACAAACTCGTTCTCATCCGCCACGGCGAATCGACGTGGAACAAGGAAAACCGCTTCACCGGCTGGGTCGACGTCGACCTGACCGAACAGGGTCGCAACGAGGCCTACCAGGCCGGCGAATTGCTCAAGGAGGCCGGCTACACGTTCGACATCGCGTACACGTCGGTGCTCAAGCGCGCGATCCGCACGCTGTGGCACGTGCAGGACAAGATGGACCTGATGTACCTGCCGGTCGTCCACTCGTGGCGCCTGAACGAGCGCCACTACGGCGCGCTGTCGGGCCTGAACAAGGCGGAAACGGCCGCGAAGTTCGGCGACGACCAGGTGCTCGTGTGGCGCCGCAGTTACGACACGCCGCCGCCCGCGCTCGAGCCGACCGACGAACGCGCACCGTTCAGCGACCCGCGCTACGCGAAGGTGCCGCGCGAGCAGCTGCCGCTCACCGAGTGCCTGAAGGATACGGTCGCGCGCGTGCTGCCGCTGTGGAACGAGTCGATCGCGCCGGCCGTCCGTGCGGGCAAGCAGGTGCTGATCGCCGCGCACGGCAACTCGCTGCGCGCGCTGATCAAGTACCTCGACGGCATCTCGGACAGCGACATCGTCGGCCTGAACATCCCGAACGGCGTGCCGCTCGTGTATGAACTCGACGAGGACCTGAAGCCGATCACGCACTACTACCTGGGCGACCAGGACGCGATCGCGAAGGCACAGGCCGCCGTCGCGAAGCAGGGCAAGGCGGGCTGACGCCCGACACGCCGGGCATGCCGCGTCGGGCGCGGCCTGTCCGGCACGCCCCGGCGCGCGGCGCGAACGCGGCGCGAACCTTCGCGGCCCCGGTGCTGTCGAATCGGCTTTCGAATCCGCAGCGCGTCCGGCGGCACCCCGCCGGGGCTCGGGGCCCGGGACCGCGGGACCATTTCGCACCGTTCCACTGAGCAATCGGGCGAACAGTTATACTTGTCCGCTACATCCCCGCTACCGCCACGCGCTTCCCGACCGCACCAGACTCTCTATGCGAATGAAATTGAAGAACATCGGCCTGATTGCCGCGGGCCTCGCCACGGGCGTATTCGCCACGCTGCAGGTTTCGGCATCGGCCGAGCAGACCGCCACGGCACCGCTTCCCCTCGACCAGCTCCGCCTGTTCGCGGAAGTGTTCGGCCAGATCAAGCGCGAGTACGTCGAGCCGGTCGACGACAAGAAGCTGCTGACGGCGGCGATCAAGGGCATGGTATCGAGCCTCGACCCGCACTCGTCGTTCCTCGACAAGACCGACTATGACGAACTTCAGGAGCAGACCAAGGGGCGCTTCGCGGGCCTCGGCATCGAGATCTCGCAGGAAGACGGCCTCGTCAAGGTGATCTCGCCGATCGAGGATACCCCCGCGTTCCGCGCCGGCATCCGTCCGGGCGACCTGATCACGCGCATCAACGACAAGCCGGTGCGCGGCATGACGCTCGACAAGGCCGTCAAGCAGATGCGCGGCGAGCCGGGCACCAAGGTCACGCTGACGATCTTCCGCAAGAGCGACGACCGCACGTTCCCGATCACGGTCACGCGCGCGATCATCAAGGTCCAGAGCGTGAAGATGAAGCTGCTCGACCCGGGCTACGCATACATCCGGATCACGAGCTTCCAGGAGCGCACGACGCCCGATCTCGCCGCGAAGCTGCAGGACATCGCACGCCAGCAGCCGAACCTGAAGGGCCTGATCGTCGACCTGCGCAACAACGGCGGCGGCCTGCTGCAGAGCGCGGTCGGCGTCGCCGGCGCGTTCCTGCCGCCCGACTCCGTCGTCGTGTCGACCAACGGCCAGATCCCGGATTCGAAGCAGGTCTACCGCGATACCTACGACAACTACCGCCTGCCGTCCTTCGACGGCGATCCGCTGAAGAGCCTGCCGCCGGTCTTCAAGACCGTGCCGATGGTCGTGCTGACGAACGCGTACTCGGCGTCCGCGTCGGAAATCGTCGCCGGCGCGCTGCAGGATTCGAAGCGCGCGCAGATCATGGGCAAGACGACGTTCGGCAAGGGCTCGGTGCAGACGGTCCGTCCGATGACGGCCGACACCGCGCTGCGCCTGACGACCGCCTACTACTACACGCCGAGCGGCCGTTCGATCCAGAACAAGGGCATCACGCCCGACGTGCCGGTCGATCAGTACGCGGACGGCGATCCGGACGACGTGCTCGTGACGCGCGAGGTCGATTACACGAACCACCTCGCGAACACGCAGGATCCGAACGAGAAGAAGGAACAGGAAGAGCGCGAGCAGCGCCGGATGGACCAGCTGCGCGTCCTCGAGGAGCAGAACGACAAGAAGACGCCGGAGCAACGCCAGAAGGACCGCGATCGCAAGCCGATCGAGTTCGGCAGCGCCGACGACTTCATGATGCAGCAGGCGCTCAACAAGCTCGAAGGCAAGCCGGTGCAGGAATCGAAGTCGCTGCTCGCCGAGAGCACGGCTAAGAGCCCGGCCGGCAAGGCCGCGTCCGCCGCGAAGGCGTCGGGCGCGAAGGCGGCCGCACCGAAGCCCGCCTCGGCACCGAAGCCCGCGTCGGCACCGCAGTAAGCGCCGGCCGGGCATCCGACGGGCCATCGCGGGAAGACCGCGATGGCCCGTTTTTCATGCGCGCCTAAAATAACGTCAGGTCCGCCGCCTCGCCCACGACTTCCCCATGAACGACGATCAACTCCTTCGCTACTCCCGCCACATCCTCGTCGACGAAATCGGCATCGAGGCGCAGCAGCGCTTCCTCGACGCGCATGCGATCGTCGTCGGCGCGGGCGGCCTCGGCTCACCGGCCGCGATGTATCTCGCGGCGTCCGGCGTCGGCACGATCACGCTGGTCGACGCCGACACGGTCGACCTCACGAACCTGCAGCGGCAGATCCTGCACGTAACCGCATCGGTCGGCCGCAGCAAGGTCGAATCGGGGCGCGACACGCTCGCGCAACTGAACCCGGAAGTGACCGTGCATGCGGTCGCGGTGCGCGTCGACGATGCGTGGCTCGACGCACACGTGCCGCAGGCGAGCGTCGTGCTCGACTGCACCGACAACTTCGCGACGCGCCATGCGATCAACCGCGCGTGCGTCGCGCACGGCGTGCCGCTCGTGTCGGGCGCCGCGCTGCGCTTCGACGGCCAGATCAGCACGTTCGACTTCCGCGACCCGGCCGCGCCCTGCTATGCGTGCGTGTTTCCGGAAGACCAGCCGTTCGAGGAAGTCGCCTGCGCGACGATGGGCGTGTTCGCGCCGACGGTCGGGATCATCGGCGCAATGCAGGCCGCCGAGGCGCTGCGCGTGATCGGCGCGATCGGCACGACGCTCAACGGCCGGCTGATGATGCTCGACTCGCTGCGGATGGAATGGACGACGATGAAGATCGCGCGCCAGGCCGACTGCCCCGTGTGCCAGGGCCGGCACTGACGCGCGCGCGATGCATGCGCCGAACGGCGCATGCGTGACGTTTCGCTACGCTCGCGACGATGCCGCGGCGCGGCCCGCGCCGTCTAGGCGGCCGCGTCCGCGCGCGGTTCCGCGACCGCCAGGCGCTTGAGCGCCGCCTGCACTTCCTCGGGCTCGAACGCGGCCAGCACGTCGGCCGTCGGCTTTTCGAGCGCCTTCAGGTGCGCGCGCAGGATCTCCTGCTTCACGACCAGCAACTGGCTCGGGTGCATCGAGAATTCGGTGAGCCCCATCCCGAGCAACAGGCGCGTGAGCGCCGGATCGCCCGCCATCTCCCCGCACACCGATACGGACACGCCCGCGCGCTTCGCTTCGCGCAGCGTATAGGCGATCAGGTGCAGCACCGCCGGATGCAGCGGGTCGTACAGGTGCGCGACCGCGTTGTCCGCGCGGTCGATCGCGAGCGTGTACTGGATCAGGTCGTTCGTGCCGATCGACAGGAAGTCGAAGCGCTTCAGGAACAGCGGCAGCGCGATCGCCGCGGCCGGGATCTCGATCATCGCGCCGATGCGCACGTTCGGATCGTACGCGAGCCCCGCGTCGTCGAGCTGGCGCTTCGCCTCGCGGATCAGGTCGAGCGTCTGGTCGATCTCCTGCGCGTGCGCGAGCATCGGGATCAGGATCTTCACCTGCCCGAACGCGGACGCGCGCAGGATCGCGCGCAGCTGCGTGAGGAACATCTGCGGCTCGGACAGGCTCCAGCGGATCGCGCGCAGGCCGAGCGCCGGGTTCGGCGCCGTCTCGTAGCCTTCGTCGAGCGCCTCGAGCGGCTTGTCCGCGCCGACGTCGATCGTGCGGATCGTCACCGGCATGCCCTTCATCCACTCGACCGCGCGCTTGTACGCGGCGAACTGCTCTTCCTCCTCCGGCATCTCCTTCTGATGCATGAACAGGAACTCGGAGCGGAACAGCCCGACGCCGACCGCGCCGGCCTCGACGGCAGCCTTCGCGTCGTCGGGCAGTTCGATGTTCGCGTACAGCTCGATCTTGGTGCCGCACAACGTTTGCGTCGGCGAGAACTTCAGGCGCTGCAGCTTGCGTTGCTCCAGCAGCTTCTCGGACTGGCGGTACGAATATTCCTCGAGGACGATCGGCGCCGGATCGACGATCACGATCCCCTGGTCGCCGTCGACGATGATCAGGTCGTTCTGGCGGATCAGCGCGCTCGCATGCTGGACGCCGACCGCGGCCGGAATGCCGAGGCTGCGCGCGACGATCGCCGTGTGCGACGTGCGGCCGCCCAGATCGGTGACGAACGCCTGGAACGACTGCGACTTGAACTGCATCATGTCGGCCGGCGCGATGTCGTGCGCGACGACGATCATCTCGTTCTGGCCTTGCGCGGCCGCGCGATCGAGCGCCTGCGATGCCGAAGGCGCGCCCGCGAGCGCCTTCAGCACGCGCTCGACCACCTGTTCGATGTCGGCCTTGCGCTCGCGCAGGTATTCGTCCTCGATGTCGTCGAAGTGGCGCGTGAGCAGCTCGAGCTGCTCGGTCAGCGCCCATTCGACGTTGTAGCGGCGCGTGCGGATCAGGTCGATGGTTTCCTGCACGAGCATCGCGTCGCTCAGGATCATCGCGTGGACGTCGATGAACGCGCCCACTTCGGTCGGCGTGTCGTCGGTCAGGTCGGCGCGCAGCGCCTCGAGTTCGCGATGCACGACCTCGCGCGCCGTGCGGAAACGCTCGACCTCGGCGTCGATCTGGTTCGCCTCGACCAGGTAGTGGGCGACGTCGAGCGCCGCCGGCGCGATCAGGTACGCTCGCCCGATCGCGATACCACGTGAGACGGGAATGCCATGCAGCGTGAAAGACACGCGCACCTCCTCTGTACAAGTAAAGCCGCGGCACACTGCTGCGATGCGCTTATGACCCCGGTTAGTGATTATAAATTCCGCGCCTCCATGCTGACTGCGTGCAGCGCAGCATTGCACTTTCCGCATCAATGCTTCGGACGAAAAAAATGCCGCGGAAAACGCGGCATTCTGACTGGAAACGGCAGCGATCCCGTGCGCGGTGCGCGGATCACTGACCTTCGCCGAACTTGTCCGAGATCAGCTTGAGCAGCGCGTCCATTGCCTCGCGTTCGTCGGGACCTTCGGTCTCGATCGTCACCGAGCTGCCGATGCCCGCCGCGAGCATCATCACGCCCATGATGCTTTTCGCGTTGATCTTGCGTCCGTTGCGCGTCATCCAGACTTCCGACTGGAAGTTGCCGGCCAGTTGCGTAAGCTTGGCCGATGCACGTGCATGGAGCCCCAATTTGTTGACGATGGTGGTTTCTTGTTGAAGCATGATTCTCGGTCGGGTCGGTCGAGGCCGCCGGCGACGTGCGTCGGCGGGTCGGTCTAAAACGGAAAACGGGACGGTCAGTGCGACTCGGTGCGCGGTTGCGGCTCGGGCGGAATCGGCGCGCATTGGCCGCAGCCGGCCTCGGTCGGCGGCGGCGGCGTGCCGGCCGCCACTTCATGGACGCCCTTCGCGCCGCCGGACAGCGCCTTGTCGACGAGCTTGTCGAGTGGCACGGTGCGGTAGCAGACGGCCCGCACCAGCATCGGCAGGTTCACGCCCGCCAGCACGCGCACGTTGTCGAGCTTCGCGAGCTGGCCCGCGATGTTCGCGGGCGTCGCGCCGTACATGTCGGTCAGCACGACGACGCCGTTCTCTTCCCTGAGCCGCGCGAGCTCCGCATGCGCGAACGCCATCACCTGGGTGGGGTCGCTGTCCGCCAGCACGTCGATACAGCCGATGCGCGCGGGCACGCCGCCGTAGATGTGCGCGATGCAGTCCCGCAGCGCGGTGGCGAGCGGCGCGTGCGCGATGATCAGAATCCCGGCCATGTCAGACCGCCCCCGGCCGCCCCTGGCGGGCCGACGCCCCGCGGCGGGGCAACGAGCATAGCGAGTGTGGGAATCGTTTCATGTTCAGCCTTGCAACGGTTTCGGCCCGACCGCCGGGCCTTCGGCGCGCTGTTCGCGGCACCGGGCAAGCGGGCATTGTAGCAGGCCGGTCGAACCGCTCCGGCGACGGGGGACCTGCGCGGCCGCCGCCGGGGTTGCGCGGAAAGCGGGCTACGCGGCCGCCCGCTCCAGCGCGTCGATGAACATCGCGGCGACGTCGAAGCCCGTCTGCTCCATGATTTCGCGGAAGCACGTCGGGCTCGTCACGTTCACCTCGGTCAGCCAGTCGCCGATCGCGTCGAGCCCGACCAGCAGCAGCCCGCGCGCGGCGAGCACCGGCCCGAGCGTCTCGGCGATCTCGCGATCGCGCGGCGTCAGCGGCTGCGCGACGCCCAGCCCGCCCGCGGCGAGATTGCCGCGCACCTCGCTGCCCTGCGGGATCCGCGCGAGCGAATACGGCACCGGCTCGCCCGCGATCAGCAGAATGCGCTTGTCGCCCGCCTTGATCTCGGGAATGAACTTCTGGATCATCAGCGAGCGCGTGCCGTCATGACCGAGCATCTCGATGATCGCGCCGAGATTCATCCCGTCGGCCTTCACGCGGAACACGCCCATCCCGCCCATCCCGTCGAGCGGCTTCACGATCACGTCGCCATGCTCGGCGTGGAACGCACGCAAGCGGGCGGCGTCACGCGTGACGAGCGTCGGCGCGACGAACTGCGGAAACTCGCCGATCGCCAGCTTCTCCGAGTGATCGCGGATCGACTGCGGCTTGTTGAACACGCGTGCGCCTGCGCGCTCGGCAAGCTCGAGCATCCAGGTGGCCGTCACGTATTCCATGTCGAACGGCGGATCCTTGCGCATCAGCACCGCGCCGAACGACGTCAGCCGGCGGGATTCATGCGCGGCCGCCTCGTACCACGGATGACGATGCAGGTCGGCCGTGTCGCCGACGATCGTCACGCGCTGCACGTCCGCCTCGACGCCCGAGCCCGTCCACGCGAGCTGGTGCGGCTGGCACGCGTACACCGCATGCCCGCGGCGCGCGGCCTCCGCCATCATCGCGTAGGTCGAATCCTTGTAGATCTTGAAGCGCTCGAGCGGGTCGGCGATAAAGAGAATGTCCATGCGGGTCCTGTACGTGGCGAAGCCGTTACACCTGGATGGCTTCGGGATCGGTCTTTTCCAGTTCGATCGACGACGCGATCAGCGACAGGCGCGCGACGACGCCGTACATGTAGAAGCGGTTCGGCGGCGCGGCACCCGGCTTCGCGCCGGCATCCGGCAGCGCGGTGTGCTCGAAGCCGAGCGGCACGTAATGCATGCCGGGCGCGTTCAGGTTCTGGTCGCGCTCGCGGCCGCCGTGCGTGCGGTAGAAACCGCCGACCACGTAGCGGTCGATCATGTACACGACGGGCTCCGCGACTTCGTCGCCGACGCGCTCGAACGTATAGACGCCTTCCTGCACGATCACGTCGCGCACCTCAAGGCCGGCCTTCGACTCGGCCATCTGCGCGCGCTCGGCCTTCGACATGCGGCCGATCTCGGCCGCGTCGTGCACGGTCATCACACCGCGCCCGGCGGTGCCCGCGTCGGCCTTCACGACGACGTACGGCTTTTCACTGATCCCGTATTCGCGGTACTTGCGCGCGATCTTCTTCAGCACGCCGTCGATCGCGTCGGCGAGCGCCTGCTCGCCTTCATGCGCCTGCCAGTCGACGCCTTCGACATGCGCGAAATACGGATTCACCATCCACGGATCGACGCCGACCATCTTCGCGAACTTCTTCGCGACGTCGTCGTAGCATGCAAAGTGCGTCGACTTGCGGCGCACGGCCCAGCCCGCGTGCAGCGGCGGCAGCAGGTACTGCTCGTGCAGGTTCTCCAGCACGGCGGGAATCCCGGCCGACAGGTCGTTGTTCAGCAGGATCGAGCACGGATCGAAATTCTTCAGGCCGAGGCGGCGCTGCGAACGCTCGAGCGGTTCGAGCACGATCTTCTGGCCGTCGGCCAGCGTGATCGGCGTCATGTCGGTGATGCTCGGGTCGAGCGAGCCGAAGCGCACGTTCAGGCCGGCCTGGCGCATGATCGTCGCGAGCCGCGCGACGTTTTCCAGGTAGAACGCGTTGCGGGTCGGCAGCTCGGGAATCACGAGCAGGTTCTTCGCGTCCGGGCAGATCTTCTCGATCGCGGCCATCGCGGCCTGGACGGCGAGCGGCAGCACTTCGGACGGCAGATTATTGAACGCGCCGGGGAACAGGTTCGCGTCGACGGGCGCCAGCTTGAAGCCGGCGTTGCGCAGGTCCACCGAACAATAGAACGGCGGGGTGTGTTCCTGCCATTCGAGCCTGAACCAGCGTTCGATCGCAGGCGTCGCGTCGAGGATCTTCTGCTCGAGTTCGAGCAGCGGACCGTTCAACGCGGTAACGAGGTGGGGAACCATGAATCACTCGCGAGCGGGAGAATGAAGATTGTAGAGCAATTGCCTCGCCCATTTGGGGATTGTTCCCGGCTTCGCAAGGGTTGGGAGGAAGTTTTCGGCTATTGACCCGATAGGTCGAAGGGTTATGCGCTACGGCGGCAGGACGCGGGAGAAAAAAAGCCCGCCGGGTGGGCGGGCCGAAGTCGCTGCGCTCATTCGTGGCGGGCGCCGTCTGCGCGGCGGCCCGCCGTCATCCGTACGACTTATTCGACGTGCTCGCCGTGCAGCACCACGTCGAGGCCTTCGCGCTCTTCCTCTTCGGTCACGCGCAGGCCGATCGTCAGGTCGATCAGCTTCAGCAGCACGAAGCTCAGCACGCCGCTGTACACCAGCGTGATCAGTACGCCCTTCGCCTGCAGCAGCAGGCTGCCGTCGAAACCGCCGATGTCCTTGACCGCGAACACGCCGGTCAGCAGCGCGCCGAGAATCCCGCCCACGCCGTGCACGCCGAACGCATCGAGCGAATCGTCGTAGCCGAGCTTCGACTTGAGCCACGTCGCCGACCAGAAGCACACGACGCCGGCGGCGATGCCGATCACGAGTGCGCCCGCCACGCCGACGAAGCCGGCCGCCGGCGTGATCGCCACCAGACCCGCGACCGCGCCCGACACGATGCCGAGCACCGACGGCTTGCCCTTCGCGATCCACTCGGCGAACATCCAGCCGAGCGCCGCGCAGGCCGTCGCGACTTGCGTCGTCAGCATCGCGAAGCCGGCACGGCCGTCGGCCGCGACCGCGGAACCCGCGTTGAAGCCGAACCAGCCGACCCACAGCATCGAGCCGCCGATCATCGTCAGCACGAGGTTGTGCGGCGCCATCGATTCACGGCCGAAGCCGACGCGCTTGCCGAGCATCAGGCACGACACGAGGCCCGCGATACCGGCGTTGATGTGCACGACCGTGCCGCCCGCGAAGTCGAGCACGCCGTCCGACGACAGCCAGCCGGTCGGCTCCCACACCATGTGCGCGATCGGCACATAGACGATCAGCGACCAGAGCGTCATGAACACGAGCATCGCCGAGAACTTCATCCGGTCGGCGAACGCGCCGCAGATCAGCGCCGGCGTGATGATCGCGAACGTCATCTGGTAGACGAAGTAGACCGATTCCGGAATCGTCGTCGCCAGGTGGCTGACGGTCAGCGTCGTCGCCTTGTCGCCCTTGATGTAGTTCATCCCGTGCAGGAACGCGCGCGACAGGCCGCCGATGAAGCCGTTGCCCGGCGTGAACGCGAGGCTGTAGCCGACCACCGTCCACAGCACCGTGATCACCGCGGTGATCGCGAAGCTCTGCATCACGGTCGCGAGCACGTTCTTCTTGCGGACCATGCCCGCGTAGAACAGCGCGAGGCCGGGGATCGTCATGAACAGCACGAGCGCCGTGGAGGTCAGCATCCATGCGGTGTCGCCGGCGCTGATCTTCGACGAATCGACGGAGAACGGCGCGGTCGGTGCCGCCGGGGCGGCCGGCGCGGACGCGGCGGCCGCAGCCGATGCGTCGGCGGCGCCCGAAGCGGGGGTGGCGGCGGCAGCCGATGCGTCGGCAGCCGGCGCCGAAGCGGCCGGAGCCGCGGCAGCCGAGGCATCGGACGCCGTTGCGGCGGGCGCGGACGCAGCCGCGGCGGAGGCCGCGTCGTCGGCGAGTGCGGGGCCGACGCCGGCCGCGATCAGCGAGCCGGCCATCAGCAGGGACATCAGAAGTTTGCGCATCTCGGGTTTCCTCTTGTCGCTTGTCTTTGTCTGTTACAGCGCGTCCGCGCCTGTCTCCCCGGTCCGGATCCGGATCACCTGCTCGATCGGCGTGACGAAGATCTTCCCGTCGCCGATCTTGCCGGTGCGTGCGGCCCGTTCGATCGCCTCGACCGCCTGGTCGACGAGATCGTCGGACACGGCCGCCTCGATCTTCATCTTCGGCAGGAAATCGACCACGTATTCGGCGCCCCGGTACAGCTCGGTATGCCCCTTCTGGCGCCCGAACCCTTTCACCTCCGTCACCGTGATGCCGGAGACGCCGAGCGCGGAGAGCGCTTCGCGCGTCTCATCGAGCTTGAACGGCTTGATGATTGCGGTAATCAGTTTCATGAAGTCCTCTCGCTGGGTAGTCCCGTCGAATTGGTTGGAATGTTGTAACGGTCTCTTCCTCAGCAACTCGCATGCCATGTTCGCTCGAGCGTCGCGTCGAACGGCCCGGAAGCGGGGTCGCATCGCATGCTGAAAGGTAGGGAAGCCCGGCCGAATGGCCAACGTGGGCCAGGTTTGCTGGCGCGCCGAAAGGATCGTTGCTAGAGTGCTCGCACGTCCCGGCTTACCGGGCCATTCACCCATGCCGGCGCCATGCCCGGAATTCGCGCCACGGGCGCACCATTTCCGGTCATGCGTGCATCATGGGCACGTATGCAACTGAAGATGCACATTTTTTGTGCAAGGAAGGGAAATCTCATGAAGCAACCCAGCGATGTTTTCAACGACCTGCAGTCGCGCGTCAGCGACCTGCTGAAAAACTCGCCGGCCAAGGATGTCGAGCGCAACGTGAAGGCCATGCTGTCGCAAGGCTTCTCGAAACTCGATCTCGTCACGCGCGAGGAGTTCGACACGCAGGCACAGGTGCTCGCCCGCACCCGCGTGCGTCTCGAGGAACTCGAGAAGCGCGTCGCGGAACTCGAGCAGAAGCTCGCGGCGCCCCAGGCCTGACGCCCCACCCGACCGACAGGTCCGGGCGCGGGCCGCCTCGTGCGGCCCGCGCCTGCCGCCCGGAAGTCCACTCGTCACCCAGCCGTTCCGTCGTTCCTCGCAGTCCCCCGCTCTTCGTTGTTCCTCGCTCTTCGCTCTTCGTCGTTCCTCGTTCTTTCCCGCGCCACGCCGGCACGCGCGCACCGATTCCTCGATTCCCGCGGCATGCGGCCCCGAACGGCCGTTGTCCGTCCGATTCATTTACAGGAGCCTCGCCATGTCGCTCGCCGTGGTGCGCAGTCGCGCGCCGGCAGCCGGCCGCGCGCCGGACGTCACCGTCGAAGTCCATCTTGCCAACGGGTTGCCGTCGTTCTCGATCGTCGGCCTGCCCGATCTCGAAGTCCGCGAAAGCCGCGAGCGCGTGCGCGCCGCGCTGCAGAACTGCGGATTCGAGTTCCCCGTCAGGCGCATCACCGTCAATCTCGCGCCGGCCGACCTGCCGAAGGAGTCGGGCCGCTTCGACTTGCCGATCGCGCTCGGCATCCTCGCCGCGAACGGGCAGATCCCGGCCGACGCGCTGGCCGGCCGCGAATTCGCGGGCGAGCTGTCGCTGACCGGCGCGCTGCGGCCGATGCGCGGCGCGTTCGCGATGGCGTGCGGCGCGGCACGCGACTGGCGCGCGGGTGAAACCGGATCGGGTGCCGGTTCCGGCGCGCAGCCCGTCGCGATGTCCGGCCCGGCGGCCGCGTCGCGCCCGCCGGAGCTGTACCTGCCGCTCGACAGCGCCGCCGAGGCCGCGCTCGTGCCGGGCGTCACGGTGTTCGGCGCGCCCGACCTGCCCGCGCTGTGCGCGCACCTCGCCGGTGCGCCGGACGCGCGGCTCGCGCCGGTCGCGGCGCCCTGCCTCGACGGCGTGCCGGCGCCGGCCGCAGCCGATCTCGCGGACGTCGTCGGCCAGCGCGGCGCCCGGCGCGCGCTCGAGGTGGCCGCCGCGGGCGGGCACCACATGCTGATGATCGGGCCGCCCGGCGCCGGCAAGTCGATGCTGGCCGCGCGGCTGCCGGGCCTCCTGCCGCCGCTGACCGACGACGAGGCGCTGACGTCGGCCGCGCTCCTGTCCGCGAGCCGCATCGGCTTCTCGCCCGCGCAGTGGCGGCGGCGGCCATTCCGCGCGCCGCACCATTCGTCGAGCGCCGCCGCGCTGGTCGGCGGCCGCAACCCGCCGCAGCCGGGCGAGATCACGCTCGCGCACCTCGGCGTGCTGTTTCTCGACGAGCTGCCCGAATTCGACCGGCACGTGCTGGAGATGCTGCGCGAACCGCTCGAAGCCGGCCGCATCACGATCTCGCGTGCGGCGCAGCAGGCTGATTTCCCCGCCGCGTGCCAGCTGATCGCCGCGATGAATCCGTGTCCGTGCGGCTGG
Organism: Burkholderia sp. Bp9140; assembly: GCF_003853425.1. Taxonomy (NCBI): domain Bacteria; kingdom Pseudomonadati; phylum Pseudomonadota; class Betaproteobacteria; order Burkholderiales; family Burkholderiaceae; genus Burkholderia; species Burkholderia sp. Bp9140. Next base: position 137,532 of record NZ_QTPQ01000004.1, on the reverse strand, counting down.
CACGGCGATCCGTCCGGGCGCTGCCGCTGCTCGCCGGACGTCGCCACGCGTTACCTGCGCAAGCTGTCGGGGCCCCTGCTCGACCGGATCGATATCCAGATCGACCTGCCCGCACTGTCGCCTGCCGAACTCGCGTCGCGCGCGACGGCGCCTGGCGAGCCGAGCGCCGCGGTCGCCGCGCGGGTCGCGCAGGCGCGTGCGCTGCAGCTCGACCGGCAGGGCAAGACGAATCACATGCTGAGCGGCCGCGAGACCGACGACCTGTGCCGCCCGACCGACGATGGCGAGCGGCTGCTGCGCGAGGCGGGCGAGCGCTTCGGCTGGTCGGCGCGCGCGTATTTCCGCGTGCTGAAGGTCGCGCGGACGATCGCCGACCTGGCCGGCGACCCGTTGCCGACGGCCGCGCAGATCGCCGAGGCGATCCGCTACCGGCGCGCGTTCACGGCGCTGTGAACGCCATTGGAGGACAAAACACGGCTGTCAAGACTTGACTTATGCACAATTTCGCGAATCCGGCCCCGGATATCCGCGCGCGAACGCCTGTTCATCGAGAAATTCGTATCCCGTTGTTTTGATTGATTTTTCCAAAATGGCATGCACGCTATCAAATGTCCCGGAAGGCCGTCCGGCATGGCTTTGCGCGAGATTCGGCCAACTTTTCAACAAAGTTATCCACATGCGCTGTGGATAGCCGAAAAATCCCCGCAAAATCCGGCGATTAGCGTCGAAAGCTGCGAATGAACTTTCAGTTGTCACCGAATGTCTGAGCGGCCCTCGCCGGCCGGTGTCAGTCGAGTTTGAACGAGCCGAAAAACTGGTCGAGCTGTTCCTGCGCGAGCGGCCCGTCGGCGATCACGACGGCCTGGTACGCATGCCGGCCGCGCGCCACGAGCCGCGCGACGATCGTCTTGTGCGCGTGGTCGCCGCCGCTGGCCGCGCCCGCGACACGCAGCTCGAGCCCGTTTACCGCGCCACCGGCCGCGAGCGGCACCGGCACCGAGCCCGTCTGCGGCGCGCCTTCGAGATTGCGCGACAGCCCGGCGCGCAGGAACTCGAGCGCGGCGCGGCGCGTGTCGTCGCGGTCGTCGGGCAGCGTCAGCGTGCCGACCGCGAACACCGCGCCGTCGACGTGCGCGGCCTGCATCCGCATCGGCATCGACGCGCCGCCGACCGCCACCGGCTGGTTCTCGACGGTCGGCTTCGCCGGCAGGTCGATCGTGTAGCCGGCGTCGTTGTGCAGCGTACGCCAGTCATATGACGGCGAGCAGGCGGCCAGCGCCGCGCTCACGCACGCGAGCGCGGCGAAGTGTCGCAGCGAGCGAAAAAGGGGGCGCGACGAATCAATGACTTCCTTCAGCATGGCAGTGACGGGGGCAGGCAAAAGTGCTCATTATCCGCCGAAGCCGACACCCGGGATGTGTGGCGGCCGCCGGTGCATGCGGCGCATTCGCGCTAAAATGAGCGTCGAATTTCGACGTCCTTCGCATCGATCCGCGTCATCGACCGACTCCGAGAGCACCGCAGATGAACACCACGCCTCCCGCCCAGCGCCGCACCGGCCCCGCCCGCTATATCGTGGCGGCCGTCGTCGTCGCGGCCATCGCCGTTGCCGGCTTCTTCGCGTTCAACGGCAAGTCCACCGCGCCGGACGCCACGTTCACGCTGCTGTCGGGCCAGAAGGTGTCGACGGCCGGCGACCTGAAGGGCAAGGTCTACCTCGTCAATTTCTGGGCGACGAGCTGCGCGACCTGCATGCAGGAAATGCCGCAGATGGTCGATACCTACAATCGCTTCAAGGGTCAGGGGCTGGAATTCGTCGCGGTCGCGATGAACTACGACCCGCCGATGTACGTCGCGAACTATGCGCAGACGCGCCAGCTGCCGTTCAAGGTCGCGCTCGACGACGGCAGCGTCGCGAAGCAGTTCGGCAACGTGCAGCTCACGCCGACGACCTTCGTCGTCGACAAGAACGGCAAGATCCTGAAGCGCTACGTCGGGGCACCGCAATTCGCGGAACTCGACGCGCTGCTCAAGAAGGCGCTCGACAGCAACGCGGCCTGAGCGCCGCCTAAGCGCCGCACGACAAGACTCGCAGGGACGCACGCCGCGCCCTGCTCCGCACGACGGACCGCACGACCGGCCAGCCCGGTTCCGCGGTCCGTCTCGTTTTCAGCGCTCGGTTTCGCCTTTCGCCGACAGCCCGTAGCGCTTCATCTTCTCGTACAGCGTCGCCTTGCCGACATGCAGCCGGTCGGCCGTCGCGGCGACCGCGCCGCCCGTCTGGTTCAGCGCCTCGGCGATCACCGCGCGTTCGAACTGCTCGATGCGCTCCTTCAGCGTCTGGTCGTTCTCGGCATCGTCGCCGGTCGCGCCGGCTTCCTGCGGCATGTCGGCGACGCCGAGCACGGAGCGGTCGGCCGCGTTGCGCAGCTCGCGCACGTTGCCGGGCCAGTCGCGCTGCATCAGGCTCGCGCGCTGCCGGTCGGTCAGCACCGGGGCCGGCCGCCCGTAGCGCACGGCCGCGTCGAGCATGAAGTGCTCGAACAGCGGCACGATGTCCTCGCGGCGCTCGGCGAGCGGCGGCAGCGCGATCGTCACGACGTTGAGCCGGTACAACAGGTCGCGCCGGAACGTGCCGGCCGCGACGAGCTCGCTCATGTCGCCCTTCGCGGCCGCGACGATGCGGCAGTTCACGCGGATCGGCTGGTTCGAGCCGAGCCGCTCCAGTACGCCGTCCTGCAGCACGCGCAAGAGCTTCACCTGCAGCGCGAGCGGCATGCTTTCGATTTCGTCGAGGAACAGCGTGCCGCCGGATGCATATTCGAGCTTGCCGACGCGGCGCTTCGCGGCGCCGGTGAACGCGCCGGGCTCGTAGCCGAACATCTCCGACTCGAACATCTGCTCGGGCAGCGCACCGCAGTTCACCGCGATGAACGGCTTGTCGCGACGCGGCGACAGCTCGTGCAGGCTGCGCGCGATCAGCTCCTTGCCGGCACCCGTGTCGCCGTTGATCAGCACCGATGCGTCGGTGGGCGCGACGTTCGCGATCAGCTTGCGCACCTGCTCGATCGCCGGGCTGCGGCCGATGATGCGCGGCGCGACGATGCCCTGCCCGGCCAGCTCGCGCCGCAGCGCATGGTTCTCGAGCACGAGCTCGCGTCGCTCGAGCGCGCGGCGCACCGTCTCGATCAGCCGCTCGGCCGCAAACGGCTTTTCGATGAAGTCGTACGCGCCGTCGCGCATTGCCTGCACGGCCATCGAGATGTCGCCGTGGCCGGTGACGAGGATCACCGGCACGTCGGGCACGCGCTCGCGGCACTGCGCGAGCAGGTCGAGCCCGCTCGCGCCGGGCAGCCGGATGTCGCTGACGATCACGCCGGCGGTTTCCGCGACGATCGCCTTGTCGGCCGCCTCGGCCGATTCGAACCCGACGACGTCGAAGCCCGCGAGCTGCAGGCTCTGCACGCTCGCCCGGCGAACGAGCGCATCGTCTTCGATATAGATTACTTGCAGCCGGTTGGCCATCGTAGTCACTTGCTCCTGACAGGCCGCGCGGCGGGGGCGCGCGCGGCTCTCGTTGATGCCGGTCGTGCGCCGACCGGGTCCGGGCCTAATGCGAGCCCGTCGGCTCGGACACGGAGTCCGGATGATGCGTGCGCGCACGCCGCAGCGTCAAGACGAACAGCGCGCCGCCGGACGGCGCGTTGCGCGCGGTCAGCGCGCCGCCCGCGTCGCTCGCGATCGACGACGAGATCGCAAGACCGAGCCCGAGCCCGCGCCCCATTTCCTTCGTCGTGAAGAACGGTTCGAACAAACGCGGCAGCAATTCGGGCGCGATGCCTGAGCCGTTGTCGCGCACCTCGACCGCAAGCGTCGCGGCCGACACCGCGATCGTCACGTCGATCGCCGGTGCCGCGACGCCCGCGACCGCGTCGAGCGCGTTGCCGAGCAGGTTGATCAGCACCTGTTCGAGGCGCAGGTCCTCGCACCGGGCAACGAGTTCCGGATAATCGCGCGCGAGGTCGAGCGGCGCATCCTGCGCGGGCGACACGGTCGAATCCCGCAGCGTCAGCGTGAGCGCGACGCCGCGCAGCCGGTCGCCGAGCAGCGACAGCACGCTGCGCAGCGCGCGCACGACGAGCGCCTGCTCGTTGCGCGGCTTCGCGCGGCCGACGAACAGCTTCAGCTGGTTGGTGATCTTGCCCATCCGCTCGGTCAGCGCGGCGATCGCCTCGAGGTTCTCGCGCGCGGCCGCCTGCTCGCCGCGATCGAGCAGCACGCGCGTGTTGTCCGAGAAGCTGCGCAACGCCGCGAGCGGCTGGTTCAGTTCATGCGTGATGCCGGCCGCCATCTGGCCGAGCGCGGCGAGCTTGCTCGCCTGGATCAGTTCATCGTGCGCGGCGCGCAATTCCTGTTCCGCGCGAATCCGGTCGCCGACTTCCTTCTGCAATTGCGTGTTCGCTTCCGACAGGTCGGCCGTGCGTTCCTCGACGCGCCGGTTCAGCTCCGCATACGCCTGCTGCAGCAGCGCACGGCCGCGGATCATCTCGCGCACGCGTGCGCGGCGCATGCGCCAGTAGAACGCGAGCAACGCGACCGACACGAAGCCGAAGCCGGTGACGATCGTCGCATTGCGCGCGTCGGCGTCGATGGGCGCGATCGGCGCGAGCGTGACGAGCAGCCAGTCCGGCTCGCCGATCCGCCGCTTGCTGGCGAGGAAGCGCGGCGCGCGCAGGCCGGGACCGAGCCGCACGATCTCCGCATCGGCGCCGAGCACCTGCTCGACGCGCAGCGGCAGCGGCGTGACGGGCTGCTGCGCGTACTGGCGCGTCTCGTAGATCGACGCGGCGACGGGCCCCGTCAGCGGATGCAGCGTGTGGTACTTCCATGCGGGCACGGACGACAGGAACACGACGCCGTGATCGTCCGCGACGACGAGCGGCTCGGACGCATCGGCGCCCTGGAACCATTCGAGATTGAGCTTCACGACGACGACGCCCGCGATCCTGCCGCCGCGCCACACCGGCTGCGAAATGTAGTAGCCGGGATCGCGCGAGATCGTGCCGATCGCGAAGAAGCGGCCGACCCGGCCGTTCATCGCGTCGATGAAATACGGACGAAACTGGTATCCGATCCCGACGAAGCTGTCGGGCGCGCGCCAGTTGCTGGCGGCGACGCACAGACCGTCCGCGCCGATCACGTAGGTGACGGTCGCGTGTGCGTGTTCGTTGAGGTCTTCGAGATAGCGGTTCGCGCGCGCGGTGAAATCGGCGCGCTTCGGCTCGGCGAGCAGGTCCAGCACGTACGGATGGCTGCCCAGCAGATAGGGCAGCGATTCGTAGCGATCGAGCGTGCTCTTGAGCGCGTTGGTGGTGCGGTCGACGCGCACCGCGGCGTTGCGCTGCAGCTCGGCGACGCCGCGCTGCCACGTGACGGTCCACGTCAGCGCGCAGGCCGCCGCGAGCGCGGCGGCAAGCACGACGAGGATGAGCAGGCGGCGCTTCACGGACGTGGCTTCCTGGCGATGCGGATCGCCTATTGTGTCATAGGGCTCCGCATCACTGCCCCAGCCGCCCCGGCCGCCGCGCGGCGCGCCGCCTGCGGGCGGTGCCGCCGCCTGCTCCTTCATGATGTCAGACGCCGGCCGTCTCGGTCGCCTTGACCTCGCCGCCGCCCTTCAGCGCCTGGCGCAGCTGGTTGCGGTCGAGCTCCTTCTCCCACGCCGACACGACGACGGTTGCGACACCGTTACCGACGATGTTGGTCAGCGCGCGGCATTCGCTCATGAAGCGGTCGATGCCGAGGATCAGCACCATGCCCGACAGCGGGATCGTCGGCACGACGGCGAGCGTCGCGGCGAGCGTGATGAAGCCCGCGCCGGTGACGCCGCTCGCGCCCTTCGACGTCAGCATCGCGACCGCGAGCAGCGTGAGCTGCTGCATCCACGTCAGTTCGATGTTGGTCGCCTGCGCGATGAACAGCACGGCCATCGTCATGTAGATGTTGGTGCCGTCGAGGTTGAACGAGTACCCGGTCGGCACGACGAGGCCGACGACCGACCGCGAGCAGCCGGCCTTCTCGAGCTTTTCCATCAGCTGCGGCAGCGCGGCTTCCGACGAGCTCGTGCCGAGCACGATCAGCAGCTCTTCCTTGATGTACGACACGAAGCGGATGATCGAGAAGCCCGTGGCGCGCGCGATCGCGCCGAGCACGACCAGCACGAACACGACCGACGTCAGGTAGAACGTGCCGATCAGCTTGAGCAGCGGCACCAGCGAGCCGACGCCGTACTTGCCGATCGTGAACGCCATCGCGCCGAACGCGCCGATCGGCGCCAGCTTCGTGACGATGTGCACGATGCCGAACAGCACGCGCGTGAGGCCGTCGATGAAGTCGGTGACGACCTTGCCGCGCTCGCCGAGGTGCGCGAGCACACTGCCGAACAACAGCGCGATCAGCAGGATCTGCAGGATTTCGCCCTGCGCGAACGCATCGACCATCGTGTTCGGGATGATGTGCATCAGGAAGTCGACCGTCGACTGCCCGTGCGCCTTCGCCGCGTACGATGCGACGGCCTTGCCGTCGAGCGTCGCCGGATCGATGTTGAAGCCGACGCCCGGACGCAGGATGTGCGTGGCCGCGAGGCCGAGCAGCAGCGCGAAGGTCGACACGACCTCGAAGTACAGCAGCGCCTTGCCGCCGACGCGGCCGACCTTCTTCATGTCCTCCATGCCGGCGATGCCGGTGACGACCGTACAGAAGATGATCGGGCCGATCACCATCTTGATCAACTTGATGAAGCCGTCACCGAGCGGTTTCATGTCGGTGGCGAGCGCCGGATAGAAGTGGCCGAGGATCACGCCGACGATGATGGCGAAGATCACCTGCACATAGAGCACTTTGTAGAAGGGTTTCTTCTTCACGATGGTTCCTGCTGAAGTAGATGAGCCGGTGGAAACGGCGTCACGCGCGCGGACGAATGTCACAGGGGAAGATTCACTCGCCCGCGCGGCTGCCGTGCCGCAACAAGCGATGCCTCAGGACGTCCGGAGGGGATGGAAGGCAGTGGTCATCGATTGTCTCCTTGGTTTAATAGTCAGGCCGGGGGGATGGCCGTGCTTTTCATATCGCAAGGTCGATGCCAGGTTTCCGGAACCCCTCAAGCCGTTGTTTTCATTGTATTTCTCATAATACGGCAGGCAAGGAAATCCAGAATTCCGGATTTCCGGAAAATTTCCGTCCGGCGATCCGGACGGATTTGCCCATTCGTCGAACGAATCAGTGCTGCACGGCGCGACTGGCCAGCACGCCCGTCTGCGCATAGAACTCCTGCTGCGCGAACGCGTCGCGCTCGCGACGCGCGCGCTCGCCGCGGTCCGCGAGCGAGCCGACGACGATCCCGATGAACGCGAGCGGCACCGACACGAGCGCCGGGTTGTCGAGGAATACCGGCGCGTGCGCGTGGTGCAGCACGTCGACCCACACCGACTTCGACAGCACCGTGAGCGCGACCGCCGACGCGAGGCCGAGGCCGCCGCCGAGCACCGCGCCGCGCGTCGTCATCCCGCGCCAGAAGATCGACATCGCGAGCACCGGGAAATTCGCGCTGGCGGCCACCGCCGCGACGAGGCCGACCATGAACGCGACGTTCACGTGCTCGAACAGGATCGACAGCGCGATCGCGATCGCCGACAAGCCGATCGTCGCCGCACGCGAGATGCGCATCTCCAGCCGCTCGTCGGGCTTGCCGCGCGCCCACATCTGCGCATACAGGTCGTGCGAGATCGTGGTCGCGCCGGCGAGCGTCAGCCCGGCGACCACCGCGAGGATCGTCGCGAACGTGACGGCCGCGATGAAGCCGTAGAACCAGTTGCCGCCGACCGCCTGCGCAAGCTTCACCGCGACCATGTTCGATCCGCCGAGCAGGTCGTGCGTCAGGTTGAAGGTGCCGTTCGCGCCGAGCCGGAAGAATTCCGGATGCTGCGCGAGCAGCACGATCGCGGAAAAGCCGATCACGAAGGTCAGCAAATAGAAATAGCCGATGAAGCCCGTCGCGTAGAGCACCGACTTGCGCGCCTCCTTCGCGTTCGGCACCGTGAAGAAGCGCATCAGGATGTGCGGGAAGCCGGCCGTGCCGAACATCAGCGCGATGCCGAGCGACAGCGCGTTGGCCGGATCGCGGATCAGCTTGCCGGGCCCCATGATCGACAGCGCGCCCGGATGCACGGCCACCGCGCGGCGGAACATCGCTTCGACGCTGAAGCCGAATTCGGCGAGCGCGAGCAGGACGAGCAGCGTCGCGCCGCACAGCAGCAGCACGGCCTTGATCACCTGCACCCAGGTCGTCGCGGTCATCCCGCCGAAGAATACGTAGACGACCATCAGCACGCCGACGATCAGCTCCGCCGTGCCGTACGACAGCCCGAACAGCAGCTGGATCAGCTTGCCCGCGCCGACCATCTGCACGACCAGGTAGAGCACGACGATCGTCAGCGCGTTCGCGGACGTCAGCAGCCGGATCGGCCGCTGCGCGAAGCGATACGCGACGACGTCGACGAACGTGAACTTGCCGAGGTTGCGCAGCGGCTCGGCGATCAGGAACATCACGAACGGCCAGCCGACCAGAAAGCCGATCGAGTAGATCAGCCCGTCGAAGCCGAACATGAACACCATCCCCGACAACCCGAGGAACGACGCGGCCGACATGTAGTCGCCCGCGATCGCGAGCCCGTTCTGCAGCCCGGTGATGCCGCCGCCGGCCGTGTAGAAGTCGCGCGTCGAGCGCGTGCGGCGCGCTGCCCAGCGCGTGAGCGCGAGCGTCGCGAACACGAACGCGAAGAACATTGCGATCGCGACCGGGTTCAGCTCGACCTTGTCGGGCATCGGGCCCGCGACGGAAGTCGCATGGGCGGCGGAGGAAACGAGAACGGCCAGCGCGCCGAGCGCGCTCGAGATACGTCGCATGTCGGCCTCCATCACGAACGCTGCAGGATCGCGTCGACGCGGCGGTCGAACGCACGGTTCGCGCGCAGCACGTAGCACGCGGTCAGGCCGATCGCGACCAGGATGATCGCGACGCCCGCGGCGATCCCGACCGTGGTCGTCGCACCGCGGTACAGCGGCGCGGCCAGCACGTGCGGCGCGAGCGCGACGAGCAGGATGAAGCCGTAGTAGGTCGCGATCATCAGCGCCGTCAGCGTGAAGCTGAAGCGGCGCCGCGCACGCACGAGCTGCTGGTAGTCACGGCGCGCCGTGACCGATTCGATGACGGAAAGCTCCATGGTGTCTCCAATATCGTCTCGTCGTCTCGCGAGAGCGGTCTTGTGGATGGTCGGCGCGTCGACTTCCCGCCCGCGCCGCGGCGGCAAAAACGATCTACACGATGCGGTCCGCACGCAGCACCGCCACTTCCTCCGCCGACAGTCCGAGCCAGCTGCCGAGCACGTCGTCCGTATCGGCGCCGAGCACCGGCGGCGCACCGCGCACCGGCAGGCGCGCGCCGTCGAAGCGGTACGGCGGCGCGAGCACGTCGACGCCGCCCGCGACCGGATGCGGCTGCCGCGTGACGAGCCCCGCGCGGGTCGCGCGCTCCGACGTCAGCGCGTCGTGCAGCCCGAGCACTTCACCGCACGGAATGCCCGCGCCGGAGAGCGCCGCGAGCAGCATCGCGCGCGGCCGGCACGCGAGTTCGCGGCGGATCTGCGGCAGCAGTTCGGCGCGATTCTCGGAGCGGCCGAGGTTGGTCCTGTAGCGTTCGTCCGCGGCGAGGTCGGGCCGCTCGATCGCGTCGCAGAAACGCACGAACTGCGTGTTGTTGCCGACCGTGATCACGAGCGGGCCGTCGGCCGCATCGAACACGCCGTACGGCACGATCGACGGATGCGCGTTGCCGTAGCGCGGCGGGTCCTCGCCCATCAGCAGCGCGTCGAGCCCGTAGTACGCGGTGATCATCAGCCCGCAGTCGAACAGCGCCATCTCGATGCGCCGTCCGCGCCCCGTCGCATGGCGCTCGTACAGCGCGGCGAGGATCGCCTGCGCCGAATACATGCCGGTGAACAGGTCGACCGCCGCGACGCCGAACTTCAGCGGCGGCTGGTCAGCCTCGCCATTCAGCGCCATCAGCCCCGCCTCGCCCTGCACGACGAGGTCGTAGCCGGGCCGCGCGGACTCCGGGCCCGAGCGGTCGTAGCCGGAGATCGCGCAATGCACGAGCCGCGGATTCAGCTCGGCCAGCGCGTCGTAGCCGAGCCCGAGCTTCTCCGCGCCGCCGAACTTGAAGTTGTGGATCAGCACGTCGGCCTGCGCGGCCAGCTCGCGCGCGATGCGCTGCCCTTCCCCGGTCTGCAGGTCGACGCAGATCGACCGCTTGCTGCGATTCACGCTGTTGAAGTAGGTCGTCTCGGTCTCGCCGATCCGCAGCCCCCAGTCGCGCGTGTCGTCGCCGCGCGCCGGATGCTCGACCTTGATCACGTCCGCGCCGAAATCGGCGAGCACCATCGCGCTCCACGGGCCTGCGAGCACGCGCGAGAAATCGAGCACCTTCACGCCGGCCAGCGGCAACGCGCGCGGTTCGTTCGTCATCCTTGTCTCCTCCATTCGCGTGGTCCGCCTCTACTGCTTCGACAGCGCGATATAGCGCGCGAGATGGTGATCCTCGTCGCCGAGCTGGTGATCGATCATCACGAGCCGCTTCGCGTAATGCGACAGCGGCAGCTCCCACGTCATCCCGATCCCGCCGTGCAGCTGGATGCTTTCCTCGGCGACCAGCGTGCCGATCCGGCCGACGCTGTACTTGGCCGCCGCGAGCGCGCGCTCGCGCACCGCACGCGGCGCCTCGAGCTGCGCGGCCGCGTTGATCACCGCCGAGCGTGCCTGCTCGACTTCGAGCAGCACATCGGCCATCCGGTGCTGCAGCGCCTGGAAGCTGCCGATCGGCACGCCGAACTGCTTGCGCGTGCGCAGGTACTCGAGCGTCGCCTCCTTCGCGACGTCCATCGCGCCGAGCGCCTCCGCCGACAGCGCGAGCAGCCCGTAGCCGAGCACGCGTTCGAGCAGCGCCGCACCGGCGTCTCCGCCGTGCTCGCCGAGCACGGCATCGGCCGGCAACGCGACGCGCTGGAAGCGCACCTCGGCCGCGCGGCCGCCGTCGATCTTCCGGTAGTCGCGCAGCGACACGCCCGGCGCGTCGGCCGGCACGACGAACAGTGCGATGCCGGCCGCGTCGTCGTCGTGACCGGACACGCGCGCGCTGACGACGAAGAACGCCGCCTGCGCGGCCTGGTCGACGACGCCCTTCGCGCCCGTCAGCACCCAGCCGTCGCCGGGCCGCTCGGCGCGCGTGCGCACGGTCGTCAGTTCGTAGTGCGAGCCCGGCTCGTCGTGCGCGAACGCGGCGCTCGCGCTGCCGTCGATCAGCGCGGCCAGCCGCTCGCGATGCGCCGCGCCGCCGGCGAGCGCCAGCGCGCGGCCCGCGAGCAGCGCGCCGAGGAACGGCTCGACGACGAGCCCGCGCCCGAGGCATTCGAACACCACGGCGATGTCGAAGCCCGCACCGCCGAAGCCGCCGTCGGCTTCGGCAAACAGCGCGCCGATCGCGCCGAGCCCGGCGAAGCGCTGCCACATCGTGCGATCGAATCCGTCGGCCGACTGCGCGATGCGGTCGCGCACCGGGAACGCGTACTGTTCGGCGATGAAGCGGTTCAACGTGTCCGCCAGCATCCGGCGGTCTTCTGTGTGCTGGAAATCCATCGTCGCGTCCCTCGTTACAGCCCGAGCATCATCTTCGCGATGATGTTCTTCTGGATCTCGTTCGAGCCGCCGAAGATCGACAGCTTGCGATTGTTGAAGTACTGCTGCGCGGCGCTCGCGGCGTCCTCCGGGCCGACCGGCTCGCCGCCGCCATCCGCATGGCCGGCGTCGAGCGCGTCTTCGACGAACGGCCGCGCGTACGGCCCCATCGCGCGGCGCATCAGCGCGGTGATTTCCTGGCGGATCTGCGTGCCGCGGATCTTCAGCATCGAGCTCTCGGCCCCCGGCACGCCGCCGCCGGCGACCGCGGCCAGCACGCGCAGGTTCGTCGTGCGCATGTTCTCGAGCTCGATCTCGACGCGCGCGACGCGTGCCGCGAAGAACGGATCGTCCGCGAGCGGCCGGCCGTTCTTCGTGACCTTCGCGGCGACCGCGCGCAGCCGCTCGAGCGCGGCCGTCGAGAAGCCGATCCCGGCGATGTTGGTGCGTTCGTACGTGAGCAGGTATTTCGCGCAGGTCCAGCCGCGGTTCTCTTCGCCGACCCGGTTCTCCACCGGCACGCGCACGTCGGTGAAGAACACCTCGTTCACCTCGTGCTCGCCGTCGAGCGTGATGATCGGGCGGACTTCGACGCCCGGCGTATTCATGTCGATCAGCAGGAAGCTGATGCCCTCCTGCTTGCGCACGTCGGTCGCGGTGCGCACGAGACAGAAGATCATGTTCGCGTAGTGGCCGAGCGTGGTCCACGTCTTCTGGCCGTTCACGACGTAGTGCTCGCCCTGCGCGTCGAGGCCGCGCACCGCGCTCGTCTTCACCGACGCGAGATCGGAACCGGCGCCCGGCTCCGAGTAGCCCTGGCACCACCAATCGGTGCCGTCCAGGATGCGCGGCAGCCAGTGGCGCTTCTGCGCTTCGCTGCCGTACTTGATCAGCACGGGCCCGAGCATGTTCACGCCGAACGGCACGATGCGCGGCGCCCCCGCAAGCGCGCATTCGTTGTCGAACAGGAACTTCTGCGCGACGCTCCAGCCGGGGCCGCCGTACTCGCGCGGCCAGTGGCTCGCGAGCCAGCCGCGCGCGTTCAGGATCGCGTGCCATTCGCGCATGTCGTCACGCGTCAGGTGCAAACCGCCCTTCACCTTGCGCGCGGTGCGCGCCGGTAGTTCGGCGGCGAGGAAGCGCTGCACGTCGGTGCGGAACGCTTCCTCTTCGGGGGTGAAATCGAGGTTCATCGTGGGTCCGTTGCGAATGCGGTGGGCGTTCAGTCGATGCGGTTCAGGCTCGCGAAGTCCGCGCCGCGCTCGACCAGCTCGACGATCAGCGGCGACGGTTTCCAGAACAGCGGATCTTCCTGCGCGAACGCGCGGATGTCGGCGAGCACGTTCGCGAGGCCGACCGTGTCCGCGTAGTGCATCGGGCCGCCGCGATAGCGCGGGAAGCCGTAGCCGTACAGGAACACCGCGTCGACGTCGAGCGGGCGCAGCGCGATCTTCTCGTGCACGACGTTCGCGCCTTCGTTGATCATCGCGGCGAGGTAGCGGCGCAGGATCTCGTCGTCGGTGAACGTGCGCGGCGTGATGCCCTGCTTCGCGCGCGCGTCGGCGACGATGGCCTCGACTTCCGGGTCCGGCGTGCCGACGCGCGCGCCGTCCGGATACAGGTAGTAGCCGCGCGCCGACTTCTGCCCGAACCAGCCGCGCTCGCACAGCCGGTCGGAAATCTCCACGTACCGCGCGCGCGGGTCGCGCGTCGCCGCGCGGCGCTTGCGGGTCGCCCAGCCGATGTCGCCGCCCGCGAGGTCGACGACCTGGAACGGCCCCATCGGGAAGCCGAACTCGCGCACCGCGCGATCGATCTGGTACGGCGACGCGCCGTCTTCCATCAGGTAGTCGGCCGCGGTGCGGTAGACCGCGAGGATCCGGTTGCCGATGAAGCCGTCGCACACGCCCGCGCGCACCGGCGTCTTCTTCAGCCGTTTGGCCAGCGCGAATGCGGTCGCGACGACCTCCGCGCTCACGCGCGCCGGCACAACGATCTCGAGCAGCTTCATCACGTTGGCCGGCGAGAAGAAGTGCAGGCCGATCACGTCGGCCGGCCGGTCGATGCTCGCGGCCAGTTCGTCGATGTCGAGATACGACGTGTTGGTCGCGAGCACCGCGCCCGGCTTGCACACGCGCGCGAGTTCGGTGAACACCGCCTGCTTCACGGCCATGTCTTCGAACACGGCCTCGATCACGACGTCGGCCTGCGCGAGCGCGTCGTACGACGTGCTGCCCTTGAAGCGTGCAAGGCGCGCCGCATGCGCGGCCGGCGTCATCCGGCCCTTCGCGACGAGACCGTCGTACCCCTTCTCGACATACGCGCGGCCGCGCGCGAGCGACGCTTCGTCGCGTTCGATCATCGTCACGGGCAGCCCGGCATCGAGCGCCGCGACCGCGATGCCCGCGCCCATCGTGCCGCCGCCGACCACGCCGATCCGCTCGACCGGACGCGCGCTCGCGCGGCGCGCCTCGGGCGCCTTCGCGGCCTCGCGTTCCGCGAAGAACGCATGCACGAGGCCCGCGCGCTGCGGGCTGTCGAGGCATTGCAGGAACAGGCTGCGTTCGAGCTTCATCCCCGCGTCGAACGACTGCGTGAGCGCGGCCTCGACCGCGTCGACGATCTTCGCCGGCGAGAACAGGCCGCGCGACTTTCTCGGCAAGTCGGCGCGCGCGGCGTCGATCGCGGCCTGCGCGGCCGCGCGATCGGCGAGCCCCCGCGCGTCGCGGGTGCGCCGCGCCGGCGCGCCGAGCGACACGAGTTCCTGCGCATAGGCCAGGCCTTCGGCGAGCGTGTCGTCGCTGTGCGCGACGCGGTCGACGAGGCCGAGCGCGAGCGCTTCGTCGGCGCTCGCGTGACGCCCGGTCAGCATCAGGTCGAGCGCGGCCTTCGCGCCGATCAGGCGCGGCGCGCGCTGCGTGCCGCCCGCGCCGGGCAGCAGGCCGAGCGTCACTTCGGGCAGCCCGAGCTTCGCGCCGGGCACCGCGAGCCGGTAATGCGCGGCGAGCGCGACCTCGAGGCCGCCGCCGAGCGTCGCGCCGTGCAGCGCGACCACGACCGGCTTCGCGCTCGACTCGATCCGCTCGCACACGTCGGGCAGCGACGGCGGCACCGGCGGCTTGCCGAACTCGCGGATGTCGGCGCCCGCGATGAAGTTGCGGCCGGCACCGACGATCAGCACCGCGCGGATCGCAGCGTCGGCCTGCGCGGCGTCGAGCGCGTCGGCGAGACCGCGCCGCACGTCGGCGGACAGCGCGTTGACGGGCGGATGGTCGATCGTGACGACGAGCACCTTGTCGCGCCGTTCGCGCGTGACGGTGCCGGCCTGGGAGGGTTCAGGGGAAGCTGTTGAATTCATGGTGTCTCCGTGCGGTGCGCCGGGCGGGAGCCGCAGGACCGGGTGGCAGTGCCGGTACCCGATCCACGTCCCGCGCGGCGGGAAACGATCCGGCGTGTTTGCCGGGCATGACTCGATTCTCGATTGATCGAGATTCATTGACAATTCCCGCACGGCTTTACAAGCTGTCAAGTCTGACTTGACATTGAATGCTTTCGAACCGTTTCGGGCCATTAAACGGGACGGATCAGGAGACACCGGGCATGGACCTGAACGCGCTGACGCTGCTCGTCGAGATCCTCGACGCGGGCAACCTGAGCAAGGCCGCGCAGCGGCTCAAGATGAGCCGCGCGAACGTCAGCTACCGGCTGAACCAGCTCGAACGCTCGATCGGCCAGCAGCTCGTGCGGCGCACGACGCGCCGCATCGAGCCGACCGAGATCGGGCTGAAGCTGTACGAGCACGGCCGGCGCATCCGCAACGAACTGCTCGCGGCGCAGGAATCGGTGACGACGCTCGGCCAGGACCTGCAGGGCCGCGTGCGGCTGTCGGTGCCGAGCGGCTACGGGCAGATGGTGATGTCCGACTGGCTGCTCGCGTTCAAGCGGCTGCATCCGGGCATCGTGCTCGACGTGGTGTTCGAGAATCGCGTGGAAGACCTGATGCGCGACGAGATCGACATCGCGGTGCGCGTGATGCCGGAGCCGCCGCAGAACCTCGTCGCGCGCGACATGGGCGCGGTGCGCTACGTCGCGTGCGCGTCGGCCGCGTTCGCGGCCGCGCACGGAATGCCGGCGAGCCTCGGCGCGCTGGCCGCCGCGCCGGTCGTCACCGCGACGGTGATGGGCCGGCAGTTGCGGATCGCCGCGTATCTCGGCGACGAGCGCCACGAGGTGCTGCTCGAGCCCACGCTGATTTCGGAGAACTTCCTGTTCCTGCGCCAGGCGATCCTCGCCGGGATCGGCGTCGGCATCGTGCCCGACTACGTGATGCAGGACGACATGCGGCGCGGCACGGTCGTCACGTCGCTCGACGCGTACCGGCTCAGCATCTTCGGCACGCACATGTACATGCTCTACATGCCGAACCGGCACCACACGCGTGCGACGTCGACGTTCATAGAGTTCATCCTCGAACAGGCCGGAAAGACCGGCCGGGGCGGGCCCGGCGCGATGCGTCAGGGTTTCCTGTCGGATGACAATCCGCCGGCCGCGCGGCGACAATAGCGCGCCGCGTGCGCACGGCGCGTGCGATGCCGGCGCCGCCGCCTCCTTCGAATTCATAGTTGCCGAGGGTTCAATGTTCGACCGGATTCGTCCGCATTCGCGTCCCCGGACGCTCGCCGCCGCGCTCGCGCTCGTTGCGCTCGTCACCTTCGGCACCGGCTGCACGTCCCCGTCCGCGCCGTCGGGCGCCGTCGTCCCGGTCGCCGCCGCGTCGGGCGCCGCGGTGCCGCTGCCCGGCGTCCATGCGCCCGAACTGTCGTCCGGCTGGACCGACAAGCCGGGCTGGACCTCGCAGCACTTCATGATCGCGGCCGCGAACCCGCTCGCGACGCAGGCCGGCTACGAGATGCTGAAGGCCGGCGGCACGGCGATCGACGCGGCGATCGCGACGCAGATGGTGCTCGCGCTGGTCGAGCCGCAGTCGTCCGGGCTCGGCGGCGGCGCGTTCATGCTGTACTTCGACGGCCGCGCAACGCAGGCGTACGACGGCCGCGAGACCGCGCCGGCCGCCGCGACCGACCGCCTGTTCTACGGCCCGACCGGCCAGCCGATGAGCTTCTACGAAGGTGTCGTCGGCGGGCGTTCGGTCGGCACGCCCGGCGTGCTGCGGATGCTCGACGCCGCGCATCGCGCGCACGGCAAGCTGCCGTGGCGCCGGCTGTTCCAGCCCGCGATCCGGCTCGCCGAACACGGCTTCACGATCAGCCCGCGCCTGGCGATGCTGATCGCGAACGACAAGTACCTGATGAACGACCCGGCCGCACGCGCGTACTTCTACAACCAGGACGGCACGCCGAAGACGGCCGGCACCGTACTGAAGAACCCCGCGCTCGCGACCGTGCTGCGCCAGGTCGCCGATCGCGGCGCGAACGCGTTCTACAGCGGGGCGATCGCGCGCGACATCGTCGCGAAGGTGCGCAAGCACCCGACCAACCCGGGCCTGCTGTCGGTCCAGGATCTCGCGCGCTACAAGGCGAAGGTGCGCGCGCCGCTGTGCGCCGACTACCGGCGCTCGGTCGTCTGCGGGATGCCGCCGCCGTCGTCGGGCGGCCTCGCGATCGCGCAGATGCTCGGCATTCTCGAAGCGATGCCCGACTGGCAGCAGATCGGCGCGCAGAAGCCGGTGCGCAACGACGCCGGCTACGAGCCGACGCCGTTCGCCGCGCACCTGTTCAGCGAAGCCGGGCGCCTCGCGTATGCGGACCGCGCGCGCTATGTCGCCGATCCTGATTTCGCGCCGCTGCCGGGCGGCAGCTGGGCGAGCCTCACCGACAAGGCCTATCTCGCGCAGCGCGCGCGCCTGATCGGCGACACCAGCATGGGCGTCGCGCAGGCCGGCACGCCGCAGGGCGCGACGCTCGCGCTGGCCGACGACCGCAGCCCCGAATTGCCGTCGACGTCCGACATCGCGATCGTCGACCGCTACGGCCAGGCGCTGTCGATGACGACCAGCGTCGAGGACGCGTTCGGTTCGCGGCTGATGGTGCGCGGCTTCATGCTGAACAACCAGCTCACCGATTTCTCGTTCGTGCCGAGCGAGAACGGCCGGCCCGTCGCGAACCGCGTGCAGCCCGGCAAGCGGCCGCGCTCGGCGATGTCGCCGGAACTCGTGTTCGACCAGAAGACGAAGCAGGTGACGATGATCGTCGGCTCGGCCGGCGGCCCCGCGATCATCAACCACGTCGCGAAGGCGCTGGTCGGCGTGCTCGACTGGGGGATGACGATGCAGCAGGCGATCGCGCTGCCGAACTTCGGGTCGATGAACGGGCCGACGCAGCTCGAGCGCGGCCGCGTGTCGGATGCGCTCGCCGACGGGCTGAAGGGCCGCGGGCACGACGTGCGGGTCGTCGAGATGAACTCGGGACTGCAGGGGATCCAGCGGCTGAACGTGCAGGGGCAGACGGTGTGGTTTGGGGGTGCGGATCCGCGGCGGGAAGGGGTGGCGATGGGGGAATGAGGGCGGCAGGCAGAGGCGGCGCGCATGGGCCGCCTGCTCCGTATCATCCGCGCCCCTTCCACGGCACCACCCGCCGCTCGACCCATCGCATCGCGAGATCGAACAGCCACGCGATCGCGCCGATGATCAGGATGCCCATCACGACGATATCGGTGCGCAGGAAGCTCGACGCATTGAGCACCATCTGCCCGAGCCCGGCCGTCGCGGCGACCATCTCGGCCGCCACGAGCGTCGTCCAGCCGAAGCCGATCGCGATCCGCAGCCCCGTGAGGATCTCCGGCAGCGCGGCCGGCAGCACCACGTGCCGCACGATCTGCGCGAAGCTGCCACCGAGCGAATACGCGGCGTTGATCTGCTCGACCGTCGCCGCGCGCACGCCGGCGCGCGCGGCCATCGCGATCGGCGCGAAGCATGCGAGGAAGATCACGACCAGCTTCGCCGTCTCGTCGATGCCGAACCAGATCACGACGAGCGGCAGGTACGCGAGCGGCGGCAGCGGCCGGTAGAACTCCAGCAGCGGATCGAGCACGCCGCGTGCGACCCGGCTCACGCCCATCAGGATGCCGGCCGGCACGCCGATCGCGGTCGCGAGCACGAACGCGCCGAACACGCGCGCGGCGCTCCACAACAGGTGCTCGGACAACGGCAGGCCGCCCTGGATGCGGCCATGCCACGCATCGACGAACGCGGTCCACACCGCTTCCGGCGATGGCAGAAAGAGCGGCGGCAGCCACTGCCGATGCGTCGCGACCCACCACAGCACGGCCAGCGCCGCGACCGTCGCCGCGCTGAGCGCTGCCGTCTTGCCCTGCCCCGGCAGCCGGTAACGGTGCGATGCGCGCACGGGACGCGCCGTGTGGCGCCGTTGTCTCGCGTGCGCATCCTGTTCGAAGTCGGCGGCCGCTCGATCGGCCGCCCACGAATCCTGCGTGCTCATGTCGTCCTGCCTGTGCAATGTACTGATCCGGTGGCGCCCGACGGACGCGCCCTGCCGCGCGAATTCATGCATCACGCGGTCTCCGCGACCGCCTCGTCGCGATGCAGGTACGCGATCAGCCGCTCGCGCCATGCGATGAAGTCCGGCGACGACTTCACCGCGCGCGCATCGCGCGATTCGACGTAGCGCCGCGCGAACGGCAGTTCAAAGGTTTCCGCGATGCGGCCGGGGCCGGGCGTCATCACGACGAGGCGCGTCGCGAGGAACAGCGCCTCCTCGACGTCGTGCGTGATGAAGAACACCGTCTTGCCGGTGCGCGCCCACACGTCGAGCACGAGCGCCTGCATCGTGCCGCGCGTCATCGCATCGAGCGCGCCCATCGGTTCGTCCATCAGCAGCACGCGCGGGTCGCTCGCGAGCGCACGCGCGATGCCGACGCGCTGCTGCATCCCGCCCGACAGTTCGTACACGCGCGCGTGCGCATGGCGCTCGAGGCCGACGAGCGCGAGCATCTCGCTCGCGCGCGCGTCGCGTTCGGCCTTCGACACGCGCGCGAAGCGCAGCCCGAGCGCGACGTTGTCGAGCACGTCGAGCCACGGCAACAGCGCGTATTTCTGGAACACGACGCCGCGATCGGCGCCGGGCCCCGTGACCGGCACGCCGTCGACGCGCACGTCGCCGGTCGTCGGCGCGACGAAGCCGGCCATGCAGTTCAGCAGCGTCGTCTTCCCGCATCCGGACGCGCCGAGCGCGACGACGAACTCACCGCTGTCGATGCGCAGGTCGACGCGCGCGAGTGCCTGCGTCGTCGGCCGACCGCGCTCGCCCGGATAGGCGACCGATACCTGACGGACTTCCAGCGTGCTCATGATCGACGGCTCCGCGATGAATGGCCTGGGTTGCCGCGCTCAGCGCGCGGCCTTCTGCACGAACTGCGGATCGACGCCGACCGAGTAGTCGGCGAGCACCGTCTGGATCGTGCCCTGTGCTTTCAGGAACGCGGCGGTGGCCGCGAGCGACTTCGCGGCGCCCGACTGCGCACCACCGCCGAGCCACGTCGGCGACGCCTGCTCGGCCGGCGTCGGGAACGCGTAGAGCGCGAGGCTGGCCGGCACGTCCTGCGCGTTCGCGCCCGACACCTTCGCGACCGCCGCGACCTGCGGCGAACCGGGCTTCCACCCGGCCGTGTGCGCGCGGTAATCGGCATCGGCGGACGCCAGCACCTTCACGAAGCGTGCGACGAACTCGGGGTTCTCGCGCGCGAACTTGCGGCTCACGACGAAGCCGTCGAAGGTCGCCTTGCCGCTTTGTTTCGCGACCTGTCCCGACGTCGTCAGCACGGTGCCCGACTGCTTGACCTTCGCGAGCACCGGATCCCAGATGTAGGTCGCGTCGATGTCGCCGCGCGCCCACGCGGCCGCGACCTCGGGCGGACGCAGGTTGACGATCTTCACGTCGTTCGGATTGACGCCCGCGGCCTGCAGCGCGACGAGCGTATGGAAATGCGACGTCGACACGAACGGCACACCGATCTTCCTGCCCTTCAGCGCGGCGACGCTGGTCACGCCCGAGCCGTTGCGCGCGACGAGCGCCTCGGCGTCGTTGATGTTGTCGAGCACCCAGAACAGCGAGATGTCGAGCCCTTGCGACAGGCCCGCCGCGATCGGGCTGGAGCCGGCCTCGCCGAGCTGCACGGAGCCCGACGCGAGCGCGCGGATCACGTCGGCGCCGCTGTCGAGCTTGCGGAACCTGACCTTGTAGCCGGTCGCCTTCTCGACTTCACCGCTCGCCTGCGCGTAGCGCCACGGCACGACCATGTCCTGGTACGCGATCACGACTTCGCGCGATTCGGCGTGCGCCGCGCCGAGCGCGGCAAAGGCGGTCAGCGCGACGATGGCGCGGCGGATGAAGCTGAAACGGGACATGCGGCTCTCCTTCGAATGCGGGCATTGCTGCGGGAGAGCCGACTTTACGAGCTTTGCGCGCGGCGGGAGCGAACTTATCCTGCGAAGCTATCGATGGCGTTTCGGCTTTGCTTTCCATGCTGGATTGAATGGGGACGACGATCGAGCGGCAATCGATGTGCCAAAACATGCCGTCATCACTCTCCCTTTACCGTCGACGGGAATCGTTCACTCCCTTTCACGCGTGCAACGTTTCATACAAGTCCCATATCAATTCACCAGAGCAGACGTTAGGGTTCCATATCGAATCAAGGAGCCGTCTCCTCAATCGCAATCAGATAGATACTCATGAAAACCAAGTACGATTTGCTGGAAATGAGAGACGTTTGGATCGACGCCTACATGAACGGCGACATCGATCAACTGAACTTTGTAGAGAGCTCTCATTTCTTCGTGAAGCGACGCGACCGGACAGTCACCAAGCTTCAGCAAATATCTTTTATACGGCAGCGCCTGTCTGAAAACACCTGGCCAGATGTCGGTCTACGCGTTCACGATGAAATCACGGAGGTCGAGAGAAACCGGCTTTGGGCATCGATTTCCGGCACGGGTTCAATGCGACGTGGCGGAAGAACACTCATCCGATTTGATTTTCTGGAGCTATGGCTGATCAACGGCGGCCGATGGCAGATTGCCGCGCTTTGCTACGACGAGAAAGAGCGCGAAGGCAATGAGATGGCAGATCGACGCGGGGCTGCATAGACATCAAATCTCTGGCCGCGCCAACGAAAAAGCCCGCATCGCTGCGGGCTTGGTTCGACTGCGTGACTGCTGCGGAACGGCGGAATACGGCGCTCAGACCACCCCTGCCCCATGCGCCTGCAAATCGGCGTGATAGCTCGACCGCACCATCGCGCCGACGGCCGCATGCGTGAAGCCCATCTTGTACGCCTCTTCCTCATACATCTTGAACGTATCCGGATGCACGTACGCACGCACCGGCAGGTGGTGCTCGGACGGCTGCAGGTACTGGCCGATCGTCAGCATGTCGACGTCGTGCGCGCGCAGGTCGCGCATCACCTGCAGGATTTCCTCTTCGGTCTCGCCGAGGCCGACCATCAGGCCCGACTTCGTCGCGACGTCCGGATGCAGCGCCTTGAAATCCTTCAGCAGCTTCAGCGAATGCGCGTAGTCCGAACCCGGGCGCGCTTCCTTGTACAGGCGCGGCACCGTTTCGAGGTTGTGGTTCATCACGTCCGGCGGTGCCGCGTTCAGGATCGAGATCGCGCGGTCGAGACGGCCGCGGAAATCCGGCGTCAGGATCTCGATGCGCGTTTCCGGCGACTGCGCGCGCGTTTCGCGGATGCACTCGACGAAGTGGGCGGCGCCGCCGTCGCGCAGGTCGTCGCGGTCGACGCTCGTGATCACCACGTACTTGAGCTTGAGCGCGGCGATCGTGCGCGCGAGGTTCTTCGGTTCGTCCGCGTCGAGCGGATCGGGGCGGCCGTGGCCGACGTCGCAGAAGGGGCAGCGGCGCGTGCACTTGTCGCCCATGATCATGAACGTCGCGGTGCCCTTGCCGAAGCATTCGCCGATGTTCGGGCAGCTCGCTTCCTCGCACACGGTGTGCAGGTTGTGCTCGCGCAGGATCGTCTTGATCTCGTTGAAGCGCGAGCTGCCGGTGGCCGCCTTCACGCGGATCCACTCCGGCTTCTTCAGCTTCTCGATCGGAATGACCTTGATCGGAATGCGCGCCGTCTTCGCCTGCGCCTTCTGCTTGGCGGTCGGATCGTAGGCAGCGGTCGCGGCCGAATCGGCCGGTGCGGGGGAAGCGGTAACGTCAGTCATTCGAATGTTCCAGTGCCTGCGGCTTGTCGGCGGCCGCGGGTTCGCCATCGAGGTTGGCAATCAGACGACCCACCAGCGTGTGGGCGACGTCGTTCCAGTCGGCGGCAACCTCGAGGCTCGCCATGTCGACGGTTTCCAGTCCGGCATAGCCGCACGGGTTGATCGCAAGAAACGGGCGCAGATCCATCTTCACGTTCAGGCTCAGCCCGTGATAGCTGCAGCCGTTGCGGATCTTCAGGCCGAGGGCCGCGATCTTCGCGCCTTCGTGCACGCCGGAAGCCACGTAGATTCCCGGCGCGCCCGCCTTGCGGACCGAAGCGAGATTATACGCCGCGAGGGTTTCGATCACGGCCTCCTCGATCTTCGTCACGAGCGTGCGCACCATCAGCTTGCGCCGGCGCAGGTCCAGCAGCAGGTAGACGACGATCTGGCCGGGGCCGTGGTAGGTGATCTGTCCGCCGCGGTCGACCTTCACGAGCGGCACGCCGCTGTCGGCCACCAGCAGGTGGGCCGGGTCACCGGCCTGGCCGAGCGTGTAGACGGGCGGATGCTCGACGACCCAGATTTCGTCGCCGGTGTCGGCCGTGCGCGTGTCAGTGAACGCGCGCATCGCGTCGAAGCTCGTCTCGTAGGCCTCGCTGCCCCGCCAGCGCACGGTGACCGGCGCGACAGGCTGAACCGGAGACCCGGCGGGCGATTCGGAAACAGCGACAGGCGTGGACACGATGGCAACCGGCGAGACGGACATGGGCGGTAGTTTACCGAAAACCCATGGGTCTCGCCGGCCTTGGAAAGGGACGGATCAAGGGTATCCGTCAGAGGAAAGTCCCGTCAGACGGTGCGCCAGCCGTCGTGGAGCACCGCATTCACGCGATTGCGCAGCCGCGCGAGCGCGCCGCGCGCGACTTCCCCGGCCGGCCGCGACACCGAGAACGCGACATGTGCGCCCTGCCCGCTTTCCGCGCTGAGCCACAGCCGCTCGCCGCGGCGCAGCTTCAGCGTCTCGCCGTCGACCAGGAAGTAGTCTTCGACGTCGTTGCTGCGCGTCGCCCACACCGGTCCGCACTGCACCGTCAGACGCGTGCTGCGTTGCACCTTCATCGGCACGGTCTCGCCCGCGGGGATTTCGAACGTGACGCTTGAAGAGATTTCTTGCATGATCGACTCCGCCAATAAATGCTTCGATGGCTACAATCGTAGTCATTCAAAGGCGTCCGACCAAACGACCAATTTTCACGTCGATGTGAGGAAAATTAGCAAATGGACCTCCGCCAGCTGCCTGCGCTGAATGCGATTCGTGCATTCGAAGCCGCCGCCCGTCACGAGAATTTCTCCCGCGCCGCCGACGAGCTGTACGTCACGCACGGCGCGGTCAGCCACCAGGTGCGCGCGCTCGAGGAGGAGCTCGGCGTGCAGCTGTTCACGCGCAACGGCAAGCGGCTGTGCCTGACCGACGCCGGCATGCGCTACGCGCAGCAGGTCCGCACCGCGCTGATGGTGATCGCCGATGCGACGCGCGACGTGCGCGCAAGCGACCGCGGACGGCGGCTGGTGGTGTCGATGCTGTCGTCGTTCGCCGCGCGCTTCATCACGCCGCGCATCGGCACGTTCATCGAGCGGCATCCGGAAATCGACGTCGAGCTGCAGTCGACCAACTCGCTCACCGATTTCGCGCGCGACGACGTCGACCTGGCGATCCGCTTCGGCTCCGGCAGCTATCCGGGGCTGCATGTCGAGCCGCTGTTCGAGGAGGTGTTCTTTCCGGCGTGCTCGCCGACGCTGAACGGCGGCAAGCTGCCGCAGACGCCCGCCGATCTCGTGCACTACAACCTGCTGCGCTCGGACGACGAGCTGTGGCGGCCGTGGTTCGACGCGGCCGGGCTCGCTACGCTGACCGAGCCGAAACGGGGGATTCTGTACCAGGATTCGTCGAACCTGCTGCTGGCCGCGATCGATGGCCAGGGCATCGCGCTGGTGCGCCGCTCGCTCGCGGTGCACGACCTGCTGGACGGGCGCCTCGTGCGCCTGTTCGACATCGACGGGCCGAGCCCGTGGCACTATTTTTTCGTGTGTCCGCCGCCGCTCCTGAACACGCCGCGCGTGCAGGCGTTCAGGATCTGGCTGCTTCAGGAAGTCGCCGAGTACCAGCTGCTGTGCGACGAGCTGGACGCGCGGCGCGCGGCGGGGAAGACCCCCGCCGAGTGCGCGCGGGAAGGCGGATGGAAAGAACTTAGAGCACGACCTTGACCATCGGATGGCCGGTCAGTGCGCGGTAGATGTTGTCGAGCTGTTCCTGGCTCGTCGCGCGCACGGTGATCGTGAGGCCGGTGTAGTTACCGCCGCTCGATGCACGCTCCTCGATCTTCTCGACGTCGATCTCGTTGTCGTGGACGGCCACGACCTTGAAGATCGTGTCCTTGAATTCCGGGTGCGCCTTGCCCATGATCTTGATCGGGAAATCGCACGGAAACTCCAGCAGCGACTCCTTCCGGGTATCGATCGCGCCGGTGACCTCGATGGTTTTGGTCGGTTCGCTCATCACTTTCTCCGGGTTAGGTCAAACTGTTCAAACTCGCGTGCCTTCGCACGCTGGTACGCGTCGTACAACGCCGCGAACACGGGGCCCGGCTTGCCGCCCTGCACGGGCAGGTCGTCGAGCGACGTGACGGGCAAAATTTCCTTCGTGGCCGACGTGATCATGATCTCGTCCGCCGAGCGCAGCTCGACCTCGCTGATCTCGCGCGCGACGAACCGGATTCCGCATTCCTCGGCCAGCTGCTCGACGAGCGCGTAGCGAATCCCTTCGAGGATCTTGTTGCTGCGCGGCGGCGCGAACAGCTCGCCGTTCTTCACGATCCACACGTTCGAAGACGACCCTTCGGTCACGTTGTCGTCGCGCAGCTGGATCGTCTCGAACGCGTCGCGTTCGGCCGCATGCTGCGCCATCAGCACGTTGCCGAGCAGCGAAATCGACTTGATGTCGCAATGCAGCCAGCGACGATCCTCGGCCGTCACGCAGCGCACGCCCTGCGCGCGCTCGTCTTCCGACGGCAGGCGCAGCGGGCTCGTCATCACGAACACCGTCGGCACCGCGTTCGCCGGGAACGCGTGGCCGCGCTTCGCGACGCCGCGCGTCACCTGCAGGTAGACGAGCGCGTTGGTGTCAGCGAGGCCTTCCGCATTCGCGGCGACCACGCGCTCGATCAACGCGCGCCAGCCGGCCGCGTCGTGCGGGTTGTCGATGCCGATCTTCTTCAGGCTGCGCGCGAGCCGGTCCAGATGCTGTTCGATCCGGAACGGCACGTGCGCGCCGTCGTGCGCATAAACGGGGACAACTTCATACACGCCATCGCCGAAAATGAACCCGCGGTCGAGCACCGGGACTCGGGCTTGCGACAGCGGCACCAGTTCCTCCTGCGACGACACGCTGAGGTAGACGATCGGTTCGAATTCGGCTTGGCTCATGGCTATGACAGATGGGGATGAAGTCGTGAAAACAAAGGCCCGTCGCGCTTACTTCTTCTTGCTGAACATCAGCAGGATCGAGTCCCAGATACGTCCGAAGATACCCGCTTCCGGCACGGCCTGCAGGGCGACGACCGGGAATTCGGACAGCGTCTTGCCGTCGGCGACGATCTTCACGGTGCCGACCTGCTGGCCTTGCGCGAGCGGCGCGATCAGCGGCGCGTTGACGTCGACTTCCGTCTTGACCTTGTCGCCGAGGCCGCGCGGCACGGTCGCCCACTGGTCGCCCTTCACGCCGACCGGCACGGTGTTTTCCTTGCCCTTGTAGATGCGCGGCGTCGACATCGCCTGGCCGCCCTTGAACAGGCGCACCGCGTCGAACGCGCTATAGCCGTAGTTCAGCATCTTCATGCTGTCCTGCGTGCGGTCGCCTTCCTTCTGCTCGCCCATCATCACCGACACGAGACGGCGCTGGCCGTCGACGCCCGGGATCGCGCGCTTGGCCGATGCGATCAGGCAGTAGCCGGCCGCCTGCGTATGGCCCGTCTTCAGGCCGTCGACCGTCGGATCCAGCCACAGCAGCCGGTTGCGGTTGCCCTGGCGGATGTTGTTGTACTTGAATTCCTTCTCCGAGAAGATGCCGTAGTACTGCGGAAAATCGCGGATCAGGTGTGCGGACAGCTTCGCGAGGTCGCCGGCCGTCGTGTAGTGGTTCGGGTCGGGCATGCCGTTCACGTCGGCGAAGTGCGTGCCCTTCATGCCGAGACGCTGCGCCTCGTCGTTCATCAGCGTGACGAACTGCCCTTCGCTGCCGCCGACGAGTTCGGCCAGCGCGATCGCGGCGTCGTTGCCCGACTGGATGATCATCCCGTACACGAGGTCGTGTACCGACACCGGCTTGTCCGCCTCGATGAACATGCGCGACTCGTCGGTGCCGACGCGGCGCACGGCGGCGCTCGGCGTGACGATCTGCTCCATCGAGATCTTCTTCTTGTCGAGCGCCTCGAACACCAGGTAGGCCGTCATCAGCTTCGTCAGCGAGGCAGGCTCGACGCGTTCGTCGGCGTTGCCCGAGGCGAGCACCGTGTTGCTCGTCGCATCGACGAGCACCCACGAGCGTGCGTTCACGCCCGGCGGCGGCACCGCGCCCGGCATGAAGGTCGCGGGCGCGCCGGTGAACTGCTCGGCGGCGGCGGCCGGCGCCGCATGCGCGGCCTTGGCCTTGGCGGCCGGCTTCGCCTCGGCGACGACGATCGTCGACGCGAGCGCGACGGGCAGCATCACGCCCAGCGCGACGTTGCGCGCGGCGGTGCCGAAGGCGATGGAAGAAGCGAGGGACTTGAGGCCTTGGGGAGACAGACGCATGATCGATTCAGGCTGGTGGCAGAAAGTGCGGGCGCGAAACGCGCAGGGGTTGAACGGCAAGGCGGCGGGCGTTCCGGCGTTCGTCCGACTGCGTCGGACGGCGCGAAACGCGCCGGTTGGACTCGTGCGGACGCGTTCGGTTCGCGGCCGTCGCGAGCGGGCGGACAGGCGGCGAAACGAGCGCCGCATGGGCCCAGCCGGGCCGCGGGCGACGCGAAATGCGGCCATTATACGTGGCCGCGCAGGGCGTTTTCGCGAACCGTGCGTCGGACGGCCGCATACCGGCTTCGGGAGGATAGCGGGACCGTTCGGGCCTGCGTGATGATCGAAGGCGCGCGAAAGGCGCGTGCAGGCGGCGTGCAAGTCGGGTTGGGCCGCCTAGCTGTAGTGACTTGCATTTGAAACCGACCGTACTTGCAAATCGACGCGGTTTCTACTCGAAATAACTGCAACTGGCAGAATCAGAATTACAGCGCACAAAGCCTAAGTCGGAGGGTTCTCGACATCATATCCCACAGCGCGACGGCTTCGTTGGTGGTAAGAGACCCCTTATCGAGCTTCATAAGTTCTCCTTGGATTTGCACCTGCCCTCCGGTGCTGAGCTCCATTGAAACGTATGGCGCAGCAGGTTTGCTGGTAGTTTCATTAACCGCAATTGAGAAGGTGTCGCCGCGCCCGCCTCCGGGCTTCAGCCCCTCGAACAACCATTCCGTAGCCTTCAGGCCGGACAATTCCACCATCCCCTTACGCACGTCCGTGCCGTCCATTGCTTTGAGTGCTGTACGCGCCTCGGCGCTGTCGGCATGCCGGAGTACGGTCGTGTCATCAAGAAAGTCTGGCGAAGTGAACAGACTGAAGCGCACGTCCTGCATATGATCCAGGCTGAACTGGGTATTCACTTCTTCGTTGCTGCCCGCTGGCGCGGGCAGAAATCCGCCGGCAAAGCACACTCCCGGCTCAGTCGGAATCTCGTCCGGAGAGCGGCCACGCAGTTTTTCCAACAGATTGAACACGAGGTTTGTTTTCTCAGGAACATCATTCTTCACGTCGAACTGCTTGACGATGGGATTGTCCGTTTGGTCTGGATGGAGGAAGTCCGACGCTTCAATTTTCAGCAAGAAGCGATACCCACGATTCCACTTGTATGCTTCGATGTATCGCGTCGCAGGAGAGTCAACGACGGTGTCACGATAAATGAAGTAGTAAGTGTCTTTCCCGCGAGCTTGGCCAACTGCATACAGATATGGCTTCGGATAATTATTCTCGACAGTTTTTAACACTGTTTGACGTTGAGTAATTTCTTGTCGCCAGGCGTCTTCCGTCATCGCCTTTGCCTCGATGCGGACGCCCTGTAGCTTTGCGGAGCCGGATTCCACGACTTCCCCCGGCATGTCGATCAGATAGCGGCCCACACACCGCGTTTTCATATTCGCAGTCAATTCAGTCACAGTTTGCTTTTCCTGTTGGCTCAGCGGTGCCGCCTTATGATCGCACGCGGCAACGGTCAATATCAGGCAGGCAACAGCGAGTGTTGCAGGCGTTTTCCTCATGCCTTGTAGTCCAGCGCCGTGCCCTTCACGCTTTGCACGATGCGTGTAATGGCGTGAAGCGTAAAGTGTCGGGTCGCGTCCAGCTTGTAGGCTCCTTCGTGCTCGATACCTGCGAAGGCTGCGCAGGCGCGGACTTGATGGCCCGGCGCGCGGCCCGAACGCACCGGCACCGTGCCATCGCCATGCTCGTCGGCATCCCGCGGGACGAACTTGGAAAATGAGGCTTTTCCATCGAGCGTCGTCTTGACCAGTTGACCGCCGGTCGCTGGGTCTTCAGTACCGCGCGGTCCGAGCAGGTCGGTCATCGGCGGAACGCCACCGCGCAGCAGCGGTGGCGTCTGCTGCGCCCACGTGACATTGCCGTATGCCTTGTGCTTTTCGTCGTCACCGTAAAACGCATAGGTGTTGGCGTGATACCTGCCGCTGATGTCGTCGTGGAATGGCTGAACCTGCTTGACTATTAGGCGGGCAAACGCATCCCAATCCTGATCGATGGTCTTCTTGGTGGGATCGAGCGGATTGAGCAACTGGTCATCGCACAGTCCCCACCAAGTACCACGTGCGGTATAGATTTCGCTGTACGGATCGGATGCCGGCAAGGCAACGAACCGGTCAACGTCCCTGATCTGCAGCCAGCCCATACCGTAATCGCGGCTGGGCAACAGTTGTAACGGGCCCGGCGCATTGCCGAGCACCGCGGTCATGGCGGCGGCGGTCGGCCCCAACGCCAGCCCCGCTACGCCTTCCGTTCCCGTCTTCATCCGTTTATAAGTCGCCGCGGCCCCCGTGGCAGGCATCACGCCGTGCACAACACCCAACACCTTGTCGCGCGCGCCCATGACTTCCGAGTAGTAGCGGGCCACCAGTCCGCCCATCGAATGGGTGACTAGGATGACCCTGTCACAGCGGTAGTTGAACTGCTTTCGGTACCAGGCCGTGATTTCATCAATCCGAGCAGACAGGCGGGCCGCCGACACGGCGTTCGATTGCAGCCAGTTGTAGCCGACGGCATGGACCGGAAACTGGTATTTGTAGGACAGTGCCACCTCGTCGCGTTGCAGCTTTTCCAGACCGGGCGTGACGATGTGGCACAGGCTCTCTCGCAAGCCCTTACGGCCATAGTCCGTGCCCGCATGCACATCGTTCAGCGCGTTTTCGAGCCACACTAGCCACTCGCCATAGCTCATGTACGCCACTTCGCCCCAACCGCGTCGGCGCAACTCAGCTTCCGTCTGTGGCGTGCCGGGGGCGATTTTGCCTCCGCCGTAAACCTGGGTCTTGTCTGGATCGAGAAGCTGCTTGCGCTCCTTTGGTTTTCTTGTCATCCAGGGCGCGGCCGTCGTTGTGCTATCCAGTAACCAGAGCGGATTGTGCCCCCTCGTTTCCAGATTCGTTCCCATGACGCCCGGCACGAAGACCACGGGAATCACCCTGTCCGGGACCATGTGACAGACAGCAATGCTGTCGTCCGGCGTCGACGCAATTGATGAATAGTGAAGCGATCCGTCGTCGGCAATCTTGGGTGGGATGATGCGTGCCTGTGTCGCCAATGTCGGTATCTCCTATATCCGCGCGCAGTTCAACAACCAGTGGTTGGATGGACGCCTGCGGACCTGGTCGGGATACCTCACGAACCCATAAAAGGCGCCTGGAATTGGCCTCCATCTAGCTGCGGCTGACTATACGGGATTTTCATCAGATAAATATTGAGGTCGCGAGTTGATTGGGTACGCACTGTTTCGACGACGGCCAATACCCCGATACGAATTTAATCAGTTAGACTCACTGCAAGTCCTTGTCGGGACGTGCTCGGTTACGCGAATGCAGCCTTTAATCGCCGCTTCCCTGCAGCGCGAGGTGTTCGCGAAGGCAAACTGCAAACAAATGTGAACGCGCGAAAATGGAATTCGCGCACGGTTGCCGACAATCCGAGCACACGGCTTCGATTAGTTACCGCTGCTTCAAACAGGAAACAACGTCGATTGCAAGCACGGTCGGCTTCAAATGCAGGTCGCTATAGCGCCTACCGCCACGCGTCGACGATGATGCGCTTCAGCACGTGCAGCTTGCGGTGGAAGAAATGCTCGGCGCCGGGGATCACGACGACCGGCAGTTCCTGCGGCCGCGCCCAGTCGTAGACCGATCCGATCGGCACCGTGTCGTCGGTTTCGCCGTGGATCACGAGCGTGTTCTCGGGCACGTCGGCGACCTGCCAGCGGCTCGCGGCGGTGCCGACGAACACTATCCGCTCGATCGCCTCGCCCGCGTCGCGCAGCCGCTTCGCGACATGCGATAGCACGAAGGTGCCGAACGAGAAGCCCGCGAGCACGAGCGGCAGGTCCGCATAGGCCGGCTGCGCGCGCATGTGCGCGAGCACCGCGAGCAGGTCGTCGGCCTCGCCGATGCCGTTGTCGTGCACGCCGTCGGTCGCGCCGACGCCGCGGAAGTTCGACCGGAACACCACGTAGCCGAGCTGGACCAGCGTGCGCGCGAGCGTTTGCGCGACCTTGTTGTCCATCGTGCCGCCGAACAGCGGATGCGGGTGCGCGACGAGCGCGATCCCGCGCGGCGCGGCGCTGCCTTCGCGCACGGCGTCCGGCAGGTCGACCGCGATTTCGATCTGCCCGACCGGGCCGGCGATCAGCGACTTCTGCGTATGAACGTTCATTCGGCCGGCCCGCTCAGATCTTCAGGCGGTCGACGACCTTGCCGTCCCGCAGGTGCGATTCGACGATCTCGTCGATGTCGGCCTGGTCGACGTACGTGTACCACGTGCCTTCCGGATACACGACCATCACGGGCCCTTCCTCGCAGCGGTCGAGGCAGCCGGCCTTGTTGATGCGGACCTTGCCGGGCCCCGCGAGGCCGAGTTCCTTCACGCGCTTTTTCGCGTATTCCTGCATGGACTGCGCATCGCATTGCGCGCAGCTCGGACGCTCGGCGCCCGGTTCGCGCTGGTTCAGGCAGAAGAAGACGTGGTGCTGGTAGTAGGAATCCATGGTGGTGACGAGCGGCCCGGCGCGGGGCCGGGCGGAAAGAGAAGCGGTTGCCGTTGCGCGGGGCAATGGAGGATGCGGACGATTATAACGACCGGCGCGCACCGCTGCCCGCGACCGGGCCGTGGCCGCCCTGCCGCCCTGCCCCGCCTGCCCCGCCTGCCCCGCCTGCCGCGTCAGCGCCGCAGCGCGGCCGGCAGCCACGCGTGCTCGACCCGCTGGCCGAGCCAGATCAGCGCCGCGTAGGGCCAGATCCACGCGAGCCAGCGCGCGATGCTGTTGAAGTGCACGTAGCGGCCCTGCCGCCAGCCCGACAGCGTGAAGTCGAAGAACGGGTTGACGGGCAGCAGGTTGACGAGCGCCACGCCGGCCAGCAGCGCGAGCGCCGCGAGCAGCGCGCGCCACGCGGCCGGCATGCGCAAGGCGAGCAGTGCCGCCGCGAAGCCGAGCTCGATGCCGAGCCGCGCGCCGGGCGTCGCCCATACGACGACGAGGCCGGTGCTCGACTGCATGAAGGTCGCGGCCGCCTTCAGCGCGAGCGTCGCCGCGACGAACGCGATCAGGAGCCGCACGCGCGGCGCGCGGGCGCGCATCGCGAGCGACGCGATCGCCAGCGCGGCGAACAGCATCAGTCCGCCGAGCGTGGCTTCCCACGCGGAGTCGGACAGCCAGCCATCGACGCGCTCGGGCCATTCGCTTACGCGCCACGCGGCCGGCAGCCACGCGAGCAGCGCGCCCTGCATCGAGCCGTCGGCGCGTTCCCACAGCGCGGCCGGCCAATCGCCGATGCCGAACAGGAACGGCGACGGAAACAGGATCGCGAACGGCCACAGCACGGCGAGCAGCAGCGGCGTCGCGCCGTCGGCCTCGAACCACGCGAAGCGCAGCCGCCGCAGCGCGCCGCGGTCGAGCAGCGCGCCGGTGGCCGGTGCCGCGAGCGCCGCGCCGAGCAGCGCGCCGAGCGCGTTGGCCGCGAGATCGAGATTCGACGCGATGCGCGCCGGCAGGTAGGTCTGCAGCGCCTCCATCGATCCCGACAGCAGCACGCCCAGGCCCCCCATGATCAGCGTCGCGGCCACGCCGCGCCAGCGCGGATGCAGCGCGAGCACGCCGAGTGCGCCGAACGGCATGTAGCCGAGCACATTGGTGACCACGTCGAACGCGGTCACATAGCGCTGCATCGGCGCGAACAGGTAGTCGAACGGCCCGATGCCGAGCGACACCCAGCCGGCGAACGGATACAGCGATGCATAGACGATGAGCGCCGCGTACGCGGCGAACGCCTGCCGCGCCAGCGCCGACGCGCGCGGCGTGCCTGGCGTGCTCATCGCGGCTGTGCGTCGCGCGTCACGGGTTGCCCGCGTACGCCTGCACGCCGACCCACGCGGCGATCTGCGACACGAGCTCGTCGCTCGCGGCCGCGAGCGCACGCGCGCCGCCGGCCGCATCGGGCGTGCTCGACGGCGCGCGCGCGACGAACGTGCGCTGGCCGAGCACCTTGCCGTCCCGCGTCAGCGTCGCGCGCGCGGTGACCGCGCCGTGACTCTGCGACTGTCCGTCGAACACCTGCTCGAATTCGTTCAGATCGACCTTCAGCGTCGGTGCGCGCACGCCGTCGGAGCCTTCGAGCACCGCGCCGCGCGACGACAGCGCGCCGCGCAGCCGCTGCGTGAGCAGTTGCGCGGGTGGCGCGGTCCAGCGGCTGTCGCGATAGACGGCCATGCGCTGCGCATCCGCATACGCGAGACGGTAGACGAACTTGTCCGTGTCGAGCGCGTCGGGCGCGGCGACGTCGAGCACCTTCAGCGCGGGGCCCGCGCCGGCCGTCACGACCGACGCGGCCGGCCCGAGGTCGTAGCGGACGTTCGACAGCGCCGCGCCGTTGCCGGCGCAGCCGGCGGCGAGCACGAGCGTCAGCATCGCGAGCGCGGTCGCGGCCTGACGCAGCGCGCGATCAAGAATTCGTGGCATGGCATGTTCCTGCATGATGTTTCCGGTTTCGATGGCGTCATTGCCCGGTTTCGCGCCGGGCCGGTCGATCGACGGGCCGGCGATCCGCTTCACTTCCCGGCCGCCGCACCCGCCCCCGGCCAGACGAAGCCCGCTTCGCCGGGTCCGGGCTCGGAGCCGGGCGAACCGAACAACAGACTGCGCGGGTTGCGGCCGAGTTCACCGGCGACGTCCTTCAGTTGCCGCGACGCGTCGCCGACGCTGCCGGCCAGCGCGTTGAAACGCGGCAGCGTGTCGTACTGGACCCGCGCGTTCAGGTCGTTCAGCGCGACGCCGACCTGCTCCGCGGCCGAGCCGGCCTTGTCCAGGTTCGACACGAGCGGCCCGTTCGGCTGCAGTAGCGTGTTCGCCGACGCCATCGTGCGATTGACCGCGTGCATCGTCTCCGGCAGCGCGGCCACCGCCGGCGCGAGCTGCTTCGACAGCGTCGCCGCGCCGTCCGCCGCGTGCTGCAGGCTTTCGGCCGTCGCGCGCAACTGCTCGCGCATCTCCGGCGACATCAGCGCGTTCGCGCTTTTCGCCGCCTGCTCGAGCTGCCGCAGCAGCACGTCGCCGCGCTCCTGGATCTGGTCGAACAGGCTCGGCCGCATCGGGATCTGCGCGATCGCCTTCGGCGACGACGGCAGCGGCGCCAGGTCCTGGCCCGTGTCCTCGAGCTGCACGAACGCGATGCCCGTCACGCCCTGGAAGCCGAGGCTGCCGTAGGTCGACTGCGTGATCGGCGCGTCGTGGTCGACCAGAATCCGGATCCGGATCTGGCCCGGATGCGTGCGGTCGAAGCCGATCGACTGCACCTTGCCGACGTCGAGGCCGCGAAAGCGCACGGCCGCATCGGGGAACAGGCCCGTCACGTTGGTGCGCGCGAGGAGGTCGTACGGCACGCGCACGGTGCGGTCGACGTTGAACCAGAACACGGTGCCCGCGATCGCCAGCGTCAGCGCGATCGTGAACAGGCCGGCCCAGAACGCATGTGATTTGTTTTCCATCAGAGGGTTCCTTGTCCTTGCCTGTTACAGCTCGACGCTCGACGACGCCGGTTCGAGGGCCGCCTTCGGCAGCTTCGCGCGCCGCTCGGGCGGCAGCGCCTGCAGCGCGCGGCGCCCGCGCAGCCCCAGGAAATATTCGTGGATGAATGGATGGTCGACGTTCGCGACGTCCTCGACGGGTGCCGCGACCAGCACCTTGCGGTCGGCCAACACCGCGACGCGCGTCGACAGCGCGACCATCGTGTCGAGGTCGTGCGTCACCATCACGACCGTCAGCCCGAGCGTGCGGTGCAGCGTCGCGATCAGCTCGACGAATTCGTCGGACGCCTGCGGGTCGAGGCCGGCGGTCGGCTCGTCGAGGAACAGCAGCTCGGGCTCGAGCGCGATCGCACGCGCGATGCCGACCCGCTTCACCATCCCGCCCGACAGCGCGGCCGGCATCTTCGATGCGTGCTTGCACGGCAGCCCGACCATCTCGAGCTTCAGCATCACGATATCGTGCAGCAGGTCGGGCGGCACGCGGCCGAGCTCGCGCAGCGGCTGCGCGACGTTGTCGAACACGGTCATCGACGAAAACAGCGCGCCCTGCTGGAACAGCATCCCGGAGCGCGTGCGCATCATCCGTGCGCTCGCGGCGTCGATCTTCGACGTGTCTTCGCCGAACACCTTGATCGTGCCCGAAGTCGGCCGCTCGAGGCCGAGGATCTGCCGCACGAGCGTCGTCTTGCCCGAGCCGGAGCCGCCGACGATCGACACGATCTCGCCGCGCCGCACGTCGAAATCGAGCTTCTGGTGAATGATGTTGCGTCCGTAGCGCTTCGTCAGGTTACGCACCTCGATCACGAATTCGTCGCCGTGCGCGGCGGCGTCCGGCGGCGTGCCGGCCGAGCCTGCGCCGACTGCCGCGGCATGCGCGGCGGTTTCGTTTGACGCGCTCATCCTAACCCCACGTTCTGGAACAGGATCGCGAACACCGCGTCGGCGAGGATCACGACCGTGATCGACGAGACGACCGAGGTGGTCGTGCCTTCGCCGAGGCTCTGCGAGTTCGCCTTGATCCGGAAACCGAAATGACATGCGACCAGCGCGATCAGCATGCCGAACACGACCCCCTTGCCGACGCCGATGTACAGGTTCGCGATCGGCACGACGCCCGGCAGCGAGCGCACGAAATAATTGACGTCGATCCCGAGCACCAGCTTCGCGGCCAGCGCGCCGCCCGTCAGCGCGATGATGTTGGTCCACATCACGAGCAGCGGCATCGCGACGCCGAGCGCGAGCACGCGCGGCAGGATCAGCCGCAGCCCGTGCGGGATGCCCATCACGCGCATCGCGTCGAGCTCCTCGGTCACGCGCATCACGCCGATCTGCGCGGTGATCGCCGAGCCCGAGCGGCCCGCGACGAGAATCGCCGACAGCACGGGCCCAAGCTCGCGGATCACCGACAGCCCGAGGATGTTCACGATGTAGCGGTTCGCGCCGAACATCTGCAGCTGCTGCGCGGACAGGTAGCTGAGCACGATGCCGATCAGGAACGCGACCAGCGCGGTGATCGGCAGCGCCTGCGCGCCGGCGCTGTAGATGTTCGCCGAGGTTTCCTTCCACGGCATCGTCTGCGGACGGCGCAGCACCGACAGCGCGTCGAGGATCACGAGGCCGAACATTGCGATGCCGCCCTGCAGGTGTTCGCCGAATGAGAAGATCGCCTGGCCGAGGCGCGTGACGGGATCGAACCGCACGACGCGCTCGGGCGCCTCGCGCTGGCTGTCGAGGCGTTCGATCCGCTCGAAGATGGTGCGCTGCGTGGCGGTCAGCGCGACGCCGGCCGGCAGCTTGCGGCCCCACACGCGCCACAGCGCCTGGCCGCCGACGTGGTCGAGCCGTTCGATGCCGGACAGGTCCCATTCGCTCACGCGCCCGGACGCGATGCCCGCGACGCGGCGCGCGACCGCGCCGCGGTTGCGCGCGAGCGCGAGTGCGGTCCATTGGCCGTACAGGCGCACCGTCTGACCCTGGCCGCCGGCGTCGACCGACAGGCCGGGAGGAGTCTCGAAGTCCAAGGGCGGATTGTTTGCAAAAGGATGACAGCGGCCATTGTAGCGAACCGCCCGGCGCCGCGACGTGAGGATTTCCGTGTGGGCGCCTGGCCCGGGGCGCGTGACCGGGGGTGCCCGGCGATGGCACCGGACTGCCGGCGCGTGCTCCGTGCCGGGGCGGGGCGGCGCTCGCCATCGGCCCGGCCGATGGTCCGGCGCGCGACCTTTCATTCTTCCGTCACGTTTCCTTTCGATACTCTCACGCGCCGCACGTCAGGCCGTCGGCGCCCGCGCCGCCATTTCGTCGCGCACCGCGAATTTCACAAAACAGAACACCGAACAGGACAACCGATGCGTCTCCCCCCGCCTTTCCGCCGTCGCGAGGCGACCGCCGCCGCGCTCGCCAGCCTCGCCTTCGCCCTCGCCGGCTGCGGCGGCGACGACGTCACCGCTCCGTCGTCGCAGACGCAGGCCCAGGCGCCCGCCGGCACTGCCGCCACGCTCGCGCTGCTCGAAACGACCGACCTGCACACCAACGTACTCTCGTACGACTATTTCAAGCTCGCCGCCGACAACTCGCTCGGTTTCGAGCGCGTGTCGACGCTGATCGCGCAGGCGCGCGCGCAGTACCCGAACATGCTGCTGCTCGACAACGGCGACACGATCCAGGGCACCGCGCTGTCCGACTACCAGGCGCTCGTGAACCCGCTCGGCTGCGACCAGACGCTCGCGATCTACAAGGTGATGAACGCCGCGAAGTTCGACGGCGGCGGGATCGGCAATCACGAATTCAACTACGGGCTGCCGTACCTGTCGCAGGTGACCGGCAACACGTTCGACGTCGACGGGCTGCCCGCCCCCGCGCAGCAGAAGAAGTGCGCCGGCCCGAACTTCCCGCAGGTGCTCGCGAACGTGATCAGCGCGAAGACCAACGCGCCGCTGTTCACGCCGTACACGATCCTGACCCGCACGGTGACGGCCGTCACCCCCGACGGCAAGACGGTCAGCGCGCCGGTGAAGGTCGGCATCATCGGCTTCACGCCGCCCGCGATCATGAACTGGGACAAGCGCTGGCTCGACGGCAAGGTCTACACGACCGGCCTGAAGGAAGCGGCCGAGAAGTACATTCCGGAGATGCGCGCGAAGGGCGCCGATCTCGTCGTCGCGATCTCGCACGGCGGCCTCGACAATTCCGCGTACTCGCCGACGATGGAAAACGGCAGCTGGTGGCTGTCGACCGTGCCCGGCATCGACGCGATGCTGATCGGCCACTCGCACCAGGTGTTCCCGGACGCGAAGAGCACCGTGCCGCAGTTCAACCTGCCGGGCGTCGACAAGGTCAAGGGCACCGTCAACGGCGTGCCGACCGTGATGGCCAACTACTGGGGCAAGCATCTCGGCGTGATCAAGCTCGGCCTGAAGTTCGACGGCAAGGCATGGAGCGTCGACAAGTCGCAGACGACCGTCGAGGCGCGGCCGATCCAGAACGCCGACAAGACCTACGTGGCCGCCGACCCGTCGGTGTCCGCCGCGATCGCGGCCGAGCACCAGGCGACGATCGACTACGTGAAGACGCCGATCGGCTCGACCGACTACCGGATGAACTCGTACTTCGCGGACGTCGGCGATCCGGGCGCGATCCAGATCGTCAACGAGGCGCAGGCCGACTACGTGAAGACCTACGTGCAGGCGAACCTGCCGCAATACGCGTCGCTGCCGGTGCTGTCGGTCAGCGCGCCGTTCAAGAGCGGCTTCGGCGGCGGCAGCGACTACACCGACGTCGCGCCGGGCGCGCTCGCGATCAACAACGCGGCCGACCTGTACCTGTATCCGAATACCGTCTACGCGGTGAAGGTGAGCGGCGCCGACGTGAAGAACTGGCTCGAGACGGCCGCGAAGCGCTTCAACACGATCGACCCGGCCAAGGCGACCGTGCAGCCGCTCGTCAGCAGCTTCCCCGGCTACAACTTCGACATGTTCACGTCGGCCGACCTTGCGTACGAGATCGACGTCACGCAGCCGGTCGGCAGCCGGATCAGGAACCTGACGTACAAGGGCGCGCCGCTCGACCCGAACGCGCAGTTCATCGTCGCGACCAACAACTACCGTGCGAGCGGCGGCGGCAACTTCCCGGGCCTCGACGGCAGCAAGACGATCTTCGCGTCGCCCGATGCGAACCGCGACGTGCTGATCGCGTTCATCAAGAAGCGCGGCGCGATCACGCGCGCGGCGGACGGCGCGCAGCGCAGCTGGCGCTTCACGAAGCTCGCGAGCTCGGTCGCGCACGTGCAGTTCACGTCCGCGCCGAATCGACTCGGCGACGCGGCGGCGGCCGGCCTGAGCGGCCTCACGCAGGTCGCGGCCGACGACGGCTCGGGCAAGAACCTCGCCATCTACGAGATCGACCTCACGCAATGACCATGAGACCCGCAATGCAACCGATCAGGACGATGCGGCCGGCCGAGGCCGGCCTCACCGCCGCCGCGCGGCGCCTGCTGCGCACGAAGCTCCCGCCGGCCGCCTTGCTCGCGGCGGCGGCCGTGACCGTCGCGGCCCTCGTCGCGGCGACCGGCTGGCGCGCCGCCGGCCCCGCGCCGAGCGCCGCGCAGCTCGACGAGTGGCAGGCGATGGTCGCGCAGGCTGTCGAGCCGCACGCGCTCGCGCAGTTGCGCACCCTCGCACGCCGCGGTTCGGGCGACGCGCAGGCGGCGCTCGGCATCGCGCTCGTCGAGGCGCGCGAGCCCGGGCTGCGCGACGAGGGCCGCGGCTGGCTGGAAACCGCCGCGCAGGCGGCAGGCCAAGCGGATGCGCCGGCCGCGCGGCGCGCGCGGCTCGCGCTCGGCAAGGCGCTGCTGCTCGGCAGCGGCGACATCCCGAAGGACTATGTACGCGCCCGCGCGCTGCTCGGCGCAGCGGCAGGTCAAGGCGATCCGGCGGCCGCGTATTACCTCGGGCTGATCTATCGCAGCGGCTACGGCACGGCCGCCGATCCCGTGCAGGCCGCGCACTGGTTCGAGATCGCGTCGCGCGCAGACATCCCGGCCGCGGATTTCATGCTCGCGAACGCGTACCGCGACGGCAGCGGCGTGCCGCGCGACGAGGCGCGCGCGCTGGCGCTGTACCGGCGCGCCGCCGGGCATGAGCTGCCGGAAGCCGTGCAGACGCTCGCGATGGCGTATCGCAACGGCGAGCTGGGGCTGCGGCCCGACGCGGACGAATTCCACGCACAGTGGATCGAGACCGCGCATGCACTGAAGCATCCGGTCGTGGCGCCGTGACGACGGTCGACTGGCCGGACGACGCGTCGTCCGGCCAGTCGCCGCCGCCCGCGCCCCTCAGGCGGCGAGATCCTGCGCGCGTCGCTCCACGCTCCGGTAGACGTGGGATGCAATCAGCCCGAACGCGACGTGATCGAGCGCACTCACCCAGCCTCGTGCGTCGGCGAACCACGGGAAAAATTGCGTCATTGCGTAGAAGTTGACGACGTACAGCAGCAGGCCGAACGCGGCGCCCGCCAGCGTCGCCATCCCGATGCTCGAATCCAGGCTGAACGGCGCGGCGATCACCGCCAGGATCAGCCCGAACACGATCGTCAACGCGGCGTGCACGCCCAGCGCCGCGAGCAGGATCCCCACTTCGAACGTGGCCGACGGCGCAAGCGCGTCCTCGCCGAAGTAGATTGCCGCGATCATGCGCAGCGGCGCCCATGCGCCTTGTCCGACGATAACCGCCTCGACGATCTCGGCGACGAGGATCGCGGCACCCGCGACGCCCCCGCCGATCACGGCTGCGCGCCAATCCGGCATGCGGTGCACGTAATGATGCGAATGCATGTGAAGTTGCATGGCGACCTCCTTGAAAGCGGTCTGCCGCCGCGTCAATACCGGTTGCGTATGCGAAGTTCCGGAACGAACCGCCGAGCGCGCCGACGCGACCGACTCCGACAATCGCCGACATGCGCGCGTCATCGTCTTTTCCCTCGATGCAACAGCAACGAGAACGGCCTGACGCCCTCCGGCTCACCTGCGTCGCTGCGGGCAAGCCCGTCGAAACACGGCGCCGGTGCGGATATATCGAACCTAGTCTCGCCGATCGGGAATATCAAGACACCGGCGCGCCGGTGCTCGACGATGCCGAATCAAGCAGACGAAACAGCAACGAGGCCGTGGTCTGGCAGGACGCCGGCTCGCAGTTTGGCAACACGCCGCGACGCCGCTGCCCGGCTCCGTTCCCGGTACGATCCCGTCACCCTGTCGCTACAATAGGCGCCATGAACGCCCCCACCTCCTCCGACACGCCCGACTCCGGCGACGCGCACATCGCGCGCAACCGGCTCGAGGCGCACCTGGACGCCGCGCCGCGCGCGTGGCCGCTCGACATCGTCGCCGCCACCGGCTCGACCAACGCCGACGTCGCGACGCGCCTGAAGGCGCTGCCGCGCACCGCGAACGCGCTGCCCGCGCCGCTCGTGCGCGTCGCGTTCGAGCAGACGGCCGGTCGCGGACGGCAGGGCCGTCCGTGGTTCGCGCAGCCCGGCAACGCGCTGCTGTGCTCGGTCGGCTGCATCGTGCCGCGCCCGGTCGACGCGCTCGGCGGCCTCAGCATCGCGATCGGCGTCGCGCTCGCGGAAGGGCTCGCCGCGCTGCCGCTCGACGCCCGCACGCGCGTCGCGCTCAAATGGCCGAACGACCTGCTGCTGACGGCCACCGACGACGGCACGTCGCGCATCGTCGGCAAGCTCGCCGGGATCCTGATCGAAACCGTCTGGACCACCGCCGACGCGACCGCCGTCGTGATCGGCTTCGGCATCAACGTGCGCGGCGCGGAAGCGGTCGCCGCGCAGGTCGACGCGCTGCGCGCGCGCGAAGCGTCGCTCGCGAGCGGGCTGCCGCCGGCCGCGCTGTCGGCCGCGTGCGCATCGGCCAACCTCACCGATACGCTCGCCGCGGCGCTGAACGCGCTCACGCCCGCACTCACGCAGTTCGGCACTGACGGGCTCGCGCCGTTCCTGCCGCGCTGGCATGCGCTGCACGCGTACGCGGGACGCGAAGTCGTGCTGCTCGAACAGGGCGTCGAACGCGTGCGCGGCATCGCGACGGGCATCGACGCGACCGGCCAGTTGCTGCTCGATACACCCGATGGCGTACAGGCGATCGCGGCCGGCGACGTGTCGCTGCGCGAAGCGCAATGAGCGAACCGCATCTGCTGATCGACGCCGGCAACAGCCGGATCAAGTGGGCGCTCGCCGACGCGCAGCGCACGCTCGTCGAGACCGGCGCGTTCGGCCATGCGCGCGACGGCGGCGCCGATCCCGACTGGTCGGCCCTGCCGCGTCCACATGGCGCATGGATCTCGAACGTCGCGGGCGCCGACGTGGCCGCACGGCTCGACGCGCTGCTCGACGCCCGCTGGCCCGGCCTGCCGCGCACGACGATCCGCTCGCGGCCCGCGCAATGCGGCGTGACGAACGGCTACACGACGCCCGAACAGCTTGGCAGCGATCGCTGGGCCGGCTTGATCGGCGCACGTGCGGCGTTTCCGGGCGAGCATCTGCTGATCGCGACGTTCGGCACGGCGACGACGCTCGAAGCGCTGCGCGCGGACGGTCGATTCACCGGCGGGCTGAT
Organism: Burkholderia sp. Bp9140; assembly: GCF_003853425.1. Lineage (NCBI taxonomy): Bacteria > Pseudomonadati > Pseudomonadota > Betaproteobacteria > Burkholderiales > Burkholderiaceae > Burkholderia > Burkholderia sp. Bp9140. The sequence goes on along the minus strand of NZ_QTPQ01000004.1, from coordinate 94,501 downwards.
CGCGCCGGGCTGGGCGCTGATGATGCGCGCACTCGGCACGCACACCGCGCAGCTGCCGACGCTGACCACCGACATCGCGAGCGGGCTGCTCGCGGGCGCGCAGGCCGAGCCGTTCCAGGTCGATACGCCGCGCTCGCTGTCGGCGGGCTGCCTGTACGCGCAGGCAGGGCTGATCGAACGCGCATGGCGCGATCTCGCCGATGCGTGGCAGGCGCCCGTGCGGCTCGTGCTGGCAGGCGGTGCGGCGGACGACGTCGCGCGCGCGCTGACGCTGCCGCATACGAGGCACGACGCGCTGATCCTGTCCGGACTGGCGCTGATCGCCGCGGAAGCGGCGGCGCAGGATTGACGAAAAACCGGCCGGCATCGCGCCGGCCGCGTCGACGGATGCCCGGCCGCGGGCCTCGTCACGTCGAGGATGGAAAATCGGGCGCCGGTGTTTGCGCCCGTGCAGGCAGCCGGCCGTTCACGCGGCCCGGCCGTCGCGAACGATCGCCGGCTGCAACGACAACACCTGCCATGCGGCCGGCCCGACTGAACGGTTGAACGACTGAAGCACGACGAGGAGTGTCGACGATGCTGCGCTGGCTGATCGCTGTTCTCTTTCTCGCGAACCTGCTCGCGTTCGTGGCAGTGCGCGGCGTGTTCGGGCCGCTGCCGGCGGCCGGCCCGCGCGAACCGGGCGTGCTGTCCCGGCAGGTGCGGCCCGATGCGCTGCATGCGATGCCGCTCGCGCAAGCGGCCGATCAGCCCGTGATCGGCGGTCCGATCGCCGCGCCGGCCGTCACGACCGAGCCGCTCGCGGCGTCCGCGGCATCCGCGCCCTGACGGCGCGGCACCCGCATCAGGACTGCTGCGCGCGCACCTTCTTCAGCAGCGCGGTGGTCGAGCGGTCGTGCTCGAACGGAATCGCGAGCGCGCGACCGCCCCAGCCGCGCACGAGGGCCGATTCCGGCAGCACGTCCATGTCGTAGTCGCCGCCTTTCACGAGAATGTCCGGACGGGCGGCCTCGATCAGCGACACCGGCGTCTTTTCCTCGAACTTCACGACCCAGTCGACGCTCTCCAGCGCCGCGAGCAGCGCCATCCGGTCGTCCTCGCGGTTGATCGGACGGTCGTCGCCCTTGCCGAGCATGCGCACCGACGCATCGCTGTTCACGCCGACGATCAGGCATGCGCCGAGCGCCTTCGCATCGGCGAGATAGGTGACGTGGCCACGGTGCAGGATGTCGAACACGCCGTTCGTGAACACGACGGGCGAGGGCAGCGAAGCGCGCAGGGCAACCAGGGCGTCGCGGGTGATCAGCTTGCGTTCGAAGGTAGCGGACATGATGGGTATCGGATGGCGTATGCGGCGCGCGGTGCACGTCGCGACGGAACACGGCGGCGCCAGATAAAAAGCCCGCCGGATGGCCGGGCGGGCTTCATGCAGGAATTCACCGCGACGATCGCAACCGGCGGAGCGTCACGCCGGTTGCGCGGCCGCGCGGCCTCAGGCCGGTTGCGCGGCCGACGACGGGCCGCTTTCGGACTGCAGGCGGCCGGTGACTTCCTTGCGGTAGCGGTTCAGCTCCTGCGCGGTCGCGAACGTGCGCTCGAACAGGATCGACAGGTTGTGCAGGATCCGTTCGACGACCTTCTTTTCCCACTCGCCGTCGAAGCGGATCTGCTCGTCGAGCCAGCGCTCGAGCCATTCCGGATCGGGCAGGCGCGACTGCACGGTGTCGCGCGGAAACAGCGCTTGGTTCACGTGCAGGTTGGTCGGGTGCAGCGGCTTCTCGGTGCGGCGCGCCGACGCCATCAGCACGCCGATCTTCGCGAACGCCGCGCGCGCGACGTCGCCGCAGTTGTTCAGCGCCTTCTTCATGTAGCGCAGGTACGCGCCGCCATGGCGCGCTTCATCGCGCGAGATCGTTTCGTAGATGTGCTTGATGACCGGCTCGGTGTGCCAGTCTGCCGCGCAGCGATACCAGTGGTTCAGGCGGATCTCGCCGCAGAAGTGCAGCATCAGCGTCTCGAGCGGCGGCGCCGGATCGAACTCGAAGCGCACCGCGTGCAGTTCTTCCTCGGTCGGCACCATTTCCGGCCGGAAGCGGCGCAGGTATTCCATCAGCACGAGCGAATGCTTCTGCTCCTCGAAGAACCACACGCTCATGAACGCGGAAAAGTCGCTGTCGTGCTGGTTGTCGCGCAGGAACATCTCCGTCGCGGGCAGCGCCGACCATTCGGTGATCGCGTTCATCTTGATCGTCTTCGCCTGCTCGTCGGTGAGCAGCGAAGCGTCGAACTTGTCCCACGGAATGTCCTTCTCCATGTCCCAGCGGACAGCTTCGAGCGACCTGTAAAGTTCCGGATAAAGCATGGTGTTCATGATGGTCCCACCCCTGTTCTGCGCAATGCGACTTCTCTAAACGTGACTGTTGCCGCGTAGGCGCGCGAGCGCGCTTTTTGCAGCCAAGACTCTAATTTTACGCGTGAATCCAGCCCCCGGACGCAGTTTCCGCGTCCGGCAGCCGGGCGGCCGCGCCGCCTCCTCGAGGCACGCCGCAGCCCCGCTCCGCTCGAACGGAACCGGCCGCGCGTGCCTGATGTGGGGGCCGGCGCAGGCCGGCTCGGTGGCGAGCCCACCCCGGCGCCACGCGGTTCCCGGATGGACCCCGTGCGGCCGCCGGACCGGCGGGCTGCTCGATATGGTGTATACGGCGGCGGCCATGATAGCACGCGCCCATGACGGTTCCGAGACGCGGACCCAGTCGCGCGCCGCCAACGGCGGGTGCGGCGATCGGTCGCGGGCCGGCGTGGCGAAAACGCAACCGATATGTAAGCTGGATTGTAAGCCGGATCCATTCCAGGCCTGTCTCGAGCCCGTTTCGGGCGAGCCGCACGCGCGTCAGACCCGTATTTCGCCCGTCGCGATACCGCCTTCCGGCGGCGTGCCGGCCGCCGGCGCGCTGCCGCCGTCGGCCCGTGCGATCCATTCCGCCAGCGTGTCGCGCTGCGCGCGCCCGTCGCGGTAGCCGAGCTCGATCAGCTCGCGCGTGAACGCTTCCTCGAACAGCAGGTAGCTCGCGAACGACGCGCCGGCCGGCTGGCTGCCGCCGATGGCGCCGAGCAGCCCGCGCATCGTCGCCGGCATCTGCTTCAGGTGTTTCGCGGCGATCAGCTCGATGCGCTCGGACGGCGCGATCGCGAGCACGTCGACGTGCCGCCAGCCGCTGTCCACTTCGACCTGGTGCGGCAGGTGCTCGATCATCCGGTTGATGTGCTCGATGCGCTCGATGTCGGAACCGATCGAGTCGAGAAACACGCTCGCGAGCACCTGCTGGCCGATCTGGGCGAGCGTCGGATAACCGCGTGCCCGTCCCGATCCGTTCGCGGCGGGAATCTCGGGGCGCGGATCGGCCGCGCCGATCACGACGATCCGGTCCGCGCCGAAGTGGATCGCCGGCGACAGCGGCGCGACCTGCCGGATCGACCCGTCGCCGAAGTACTCGATCTGCCCGTCGAGCACGAGCGGCACGGCAGGAAACACGAACGGAATGGCCGACGACGCGAGCAGGTGCGACGCCGACAGGTCGACGAGCCGCGCGGTGCGCTGCGCGCGCCGCCATGCCTGGATCGGTTCGGCGGCCTGGTAGAAGGTCAGGTGCCGGCCGCTCGAATAGCTGAGCGCCGTGATCGAGAGCGCGTGCAGCAGGCGGGCCTCGAGCATCTGCTCGATCCGGTGAAAACTCAGCTCGCGCTGCAGCAGGTGCGCGAGCGGCGCGTTGTCGAGCAGTCCGCGCGGCGAACGGCGCGCCGCCCAGCCGAAGCTCATCGTCGCGAGCCAGCGTGCGCCCGCGGCCGCGATGCCGAGCCAGTCGGTGCGATACACGTAGTCCGCGCGCAGCGGCTCCCAGAATTCGAGCAGACGCCGCACGCCGTGCGAAAAGTCGTCCGCGTGGCTCGCGATCGACGTCGCATTGATCGCGCCGGCCGACGATCCACATACGACCGTGAACGGCACCGTGTGCCGGTACGGATCGGCCTCGCGCGAGATCTCGGCCAGCGCCTTCAGCACGCCGACCTGGTAGGCGGCGCGTGCGCCGCCGCCCATCAGAACGAGCGCGAGCCGCATGATCGACCTGCTATCCGGCTCGCGTCACGTCGAGCGCTTCGGCGGACGCGTTTCGGGCGACGAAGCGGCTGCCGCGCGCGCCGCGGCCGAACCCGCCGAACCGGCCGGCTTCGCACGCTTCGCGGCCGGCTTGCGCGGCGCGGCGGCGGCCGCCGCGGCCGGTGCGGGCGGTTCCGCCCGCGCCGTCGGTGCGGCCTGTCCGGGCGGCGCCTCGCCCGGCGCCGCGGACTGCGCGCCCGGCTGCGTCATCGCGAGGCTCGCGAGCTGGTTGAACTGCGCCTGCAGCAGGTTCCACCAGCCGGCCGGGTCGAACGCCTGTGGCGCGACGTCGCCTGGCGGCGATGCGTCCACCGCGGCAGCGGCTGCGGCGGCGTCCGGCGCTTGCCGCGTGTCGGCGCGCGACGCGGAAGCCGCCTGCGCGGCCGCGACCGCGGCTTCCTCGGCGGCCGACATCGAGCTTTGTGCGAACGCGCCGAACGCGCGCAGCGTCGCGAGCGTCGCGCGCTGCACCTCGAGCGCCTGGATCGCGGACTGCAGCATTCCGAGATTGAGCTTGAGCCACTGCTCGACCGCGCGCAGATCGGTGATCCGCTTGTCGAGCTCCTCGACGCTCGTGAGCGGCGCCATCATGTCGGACATGCTCGACAGCGACGGCGGCAGCCCCGAGGCGGCGCCGGGAAACGACGCCATCCCGCCGAACGGCGACATCCGCATCATGTCCCACATCCGGTCGAGCATGTCGGCAGGCTTGAAACCGGCAAAGCCGGCGAAAGGATTGGAGCCGGGGGCATCGGTCGTCATACGGGCATCCTGGTTGACTGGGTGGGCGAAGCGGCCGGCACGGGTCGCGCGGCCGCCCTGGGTTCGATCATAGCGCGCGTCAGAACGGTGCGTCGCCGGGGAAGTCGGGCGGGCGCCGCTCGCGCAGCGAGCGGATGCCTTCCTGCACGTCGGGCCCCGAGAAGCCCATGAATTCGAGCGCGAGCGACGTATCGAACGTCGGCCCGGCGCTGCGCAGCCAGTTGTTCAGCGCGTACTTGGTCCAGCGGATCGCCGACTGCGACCCGTGCGCGAGCCGCTCGGCCACTTCGTACGCCTTCGGCAGCAGGTCGGCCGGCTCGACCGCGAGCGACACGAGGCCGATCCGCTCGGCCTCCTCGCCGCTCACCGGCTCGCACAGCAGCAGGTAGTACTTCGCCTTCGCCATCCCGCACAGCAGCGGCCACACGATCGCCGCATGATCGCCGGCCGCGACGCCGAGCCGCGTATGGCCGTCGATGATGCGCGCATCCTTCGCGGCGATCGAGATGTCGGCGAGCAGCCCGGCGACGAGCCCCGCGCCGACGGCCGGCCCGTGCATCGCGGACACGATCGGCTTGCTGCAGTTGATCACGTTGTAGACGAGGTCGCGCGCCTCGCGCCATACGCGGGCGCGCACGTCGAAATCGTTCGCCATCGCCTCGACGAGCGCGAGATCGCCGCCCGCCGAAAAACCCTTGCCCTCGCCGCGGATCACCGCGACGCGCGTGTCGGGATCGCGGTCGACGTCGCGCCAGATGTCGGCGAGCTCGCGATGCATGCGCTCGTTCGCGGTCGCGAGGCCGCTGCGGTTCGCGCCCTCGCCACTCATCACGATGTCGAGCACACCATGCTCGCGGCGCGTCACCTTCAGTGCTTCGTAACCGCCGTATGCGGCGAGATCGGCCATGCGCAGCTCCCGGGTTCCTGAAACGCTTGAATCGAGTGTAGCCAAGCCCGCGCGGGCAAACATCAGGCGAAACCCGGCGCGCGGGCCGGGGCCGGGCTTCGCGGCTGCGTCAGGCCGCGCCGTCGGGCGGCGCGACCGCCTGCTCGATCGCGCCGAAGATCGACTTGCCGGCCGCGTCGAACATCTCGATGCGCACGGTGTCGCCGTAGCGCATGAATTCGGTCTGCGGCGCGCCGTGCTCGATCGTCTCGAGGCAGCGCTTCTCGGCGATGCAGCAGTAGCCGCGCTTCGCGTCCTTGTTCGACACGGTGCCCGAGCCGACGATCGAGCCGGCACGCAGGTTGCGCGTCTTCGCCGCATGCGCGATCAGCTGGCCGAAGTGGAACACCATGTCGGTGCCCGCGTCGGGCTGGCCGACCTTCCTGCCGTTCCAGTGAACGATCATCGGCCGGTGCACGCGGCCCTCGCGCCATTCATCGCCGAGCTCGTCGAGCGTCACCGCGACCGGTGCGAACGCGGTGGCCGGCTTGCTCTGGAAGAAGCCGAAGCCCTTCGCGAGCTCGGCCGGAATCAGGTTGCGCAGCGACACGTCGTTCACGAGCGCGACGAGCCGCACGGCCTTCAGCGCGTCGTCGGGCGTTGCGCTCATCGGCACGTCGCCGGTGATCACCGCGACCTCGGCCTCGAAGTCGATGCCCCATTCCTCCGACGGGCACACGATGTCGTCGCGCGCGCCGAGGAAGTCGTCGCTGCCGCCCTGGTACATCAGCGGATCGGTCCAGAACTCCGGCGGCATCTCGGCGCCGCGCGCGCGGCGCACGAGCTCGACATGGTTCACGTACGCGGAGCCGTCGGCCCACTGGAACGCGCGCGGCAGCGGCGCCATGCAGTTCGCCGGATCGAACGCGAACGCGTTGCGCGCGCGGCCGTGATTCAGCGCGTCGTACAGGTCACGCAGTTGCGGCGCATAGAACGCCCAGTCGTCGAGGACGCGCTGCAGCGTCGGCGCGATCGCATCGGCGATCGCCGCGGTGTGCAGGTCGCGCGACACGACGATCAGCTGGCCGTCGCGCGTGCCGTCCTTCAGCGATGCAAGTTTCATGGGGTATCTGCCGTTGTAGTGACGATGGAGGGAATCTATTTTACGATGGTGAATCCGTGCGGCGTGCCACGATCGTGCGTGCCGCTTTCGTCCGACCCTTGCCGCCTTGTCGCGCCCCCGTTACCCATGCCTGCCAGCCCGCTTCCCGACGACGATCCCGCTGATTCCGACACCGACGACGCCGGCGCCGGCGAGCACGGCGAAGGCGGCGAGAAGCTGCGCTCCGGCATCCAGTCGATCGAGGTCGGCTTCCGCCTGCTCGACGTGCTGACGAGCGAGCCGCGCGCGATGATGCTGCGCGACCTCGCGCAGCGCGCGGGCATGAGCCCGGCGAAGGCGCACCGCTACCTGGTCAGCTTCTCGCGGCTCGGCGTCGTGTCGCAGGATCCCGTGTCGGGCCGCTACGAGCTCGGCGGCTTCGCGCTGCAGATGGGGCTCGCGCGGCTCGCGCGCGTCGACGGCGTGAAGCTCGCGCGGATCGCGCTGACCGAATTCCGCGACCGGCTCGACCAGACGGTCGGCATCGCCGTGTGGGGCAACCAGGGGCCGACGATCGTGCACTGGATGGAATCGAGCCATCCGGCGAAGGCGTCGCTGAAGCTCGGCGACGTGATGCCGCTGCTCGGCTCCGCGACGGGCCTGCTGTTCGCCGCGTACCTGCCGCGCAGCAAGACCGCGGCGATGCTCGAACGCGAACTCGCCGATACGCGCCGCTCGCCGCATCACGGCGGCCCGCGCACGCTCGACGAGGTCGACGCGGTGCTCGCCGAGGTGCGCGCGCACCAGGCCGCGCGTGTCGAGGGGATGCTGCTGCCCACCATTCACGCGTTCTGCATGCCGGTGTTCGACGCGGTCGGCGAACTCGCGCTCGCGATCGTCGCGCTCGGCCAGGAAGGCTCGTTCGACATCGCGTGGGGCGGCGAGATCGACACCGCGCTGCGTGCGTGCGCGCAAAAACTGTCTTACGAACTCGGCTATAGTCCGGACGCGCGCGACGCCTGACACGCGAGGCGCGCGCCACCCGTGCGAAACCCTGCACCGCGAACGCGCGGCGCAGCCGGCGGTCCGACGGATGTGACGTGCGCTGCGCACGCCCCCACGACCGCCCCAACCCTGTTCCGTTTCGCCGATGCCGCCTGCCGACACCCGTCCTCGTCATGCCCTGCCCCGCCACTGGCTGCGCGCGGGCATCGCGCTCGTCGTCGTGCTGGTGCTGCACGCGCTCGCGGCGTTGTGGCTGACGCGCAACCGCGAATCGTTCACGCCGCCCGCGCCCGCCGAGATACCGGTGCAGATCGAGCTGCTGAAGCCACGGCCGATCGAGCGCCAGCCCGCGCCAAAGCCGGCCGAACATCCGGCCGAACATCCGGCCGAGCCTGCGCCGGCAAAGCCGGCCCCCGCCGCACCGAAGCCCGCGCCGTCGCCCGAGCCCGTCCTCACGTCGACACAGACGGCCGAGCACGGTGAGCCGCCGCCGGCCGCGGCCGCCGCCGCGAGCGGCACGGCAGGCGCATCGGGCGCGCACGCGGCATCGGCCGGCGGCGCCGGCAGTGCCGCGACGCCGGGCCCTGCGACGAGCGGCGTGAAGTTCACGGCGCCGCCGTCCGGCGACCTGCAGTACGATACGTTCTACAACGGGATGCAGAACATGATCGGCACGATCCACTGGCGCACCGACGGACACACCTACGACCTGTCGGTGTCGATGCCCGTGCCGTTCGTCGGTCCGTTCGCCTACCGCAGCGAAGGCCGCATCGACGCATTCGGCGTCGCGCCCGCCCGTTATGTCGAGAAGCGCGGCAAACGGCCCGAGGACATCGCGATCTTCAACCGCGAGATCCGCCAGGTCGTCTTCACGCGCACGCCGAACAACGCGCCGCTGCCCGACGGCGTGCAGGATCGCTTCAGCATGCTGATGCAGCTGTCGGGGCTGGTGAGCGGCAATCCGTCCGCGTACGAGCGGGGCGTCACGCAACAGTTCTTCGTGATCGACAACAACAGCGGCGAGACCTGGCCGATCACCGTGATCGGCGACGAGGACGTGCAGACGCAGGCCGGCATCGTCCGCGCACGCCACTTCATGCGGCTGCCGCGCCGCGACGGCGACACGCGCCGCATCGACATGTGGCTCGCGCCGTCGCTCGGCTGGCTGCCCGCGCGGCTCGTGCAGACGGAACCGAACGGCGCGCAGATCGAGTTGCTGTGGCACGGCCGGCTCGCCCCGCCGGGCGCCCCGGCCGACGGCGCGACAGAACGCGCAACAAACACGCCCGCCAGCGCGCCGGCGGCCGCCGCACCGGCCGCGGAGCCGGCACAACCGGCACAACCGGCACAACCTGCGCCGCCGGCCGACGTGCAACCGTCCGCGCCCGCGGCTGCACCGCCAGCATCGACGCCGTCCGCGCCGTGACGATCGACCAATCGGCAATTTCGACCGACTAAAGGTCTCGCCGAAATGGCCGATGACACTCTTTAACAACTATTTCAGTGCACCGGATCACAATAAGAAACGTTTGATAGACATCGGCTTCTAACCCGATACACCCCACGCAAACGGGAGAACGGGGTGTGCAGCGCAAGCCCCTTGAAACCGGCAAGGCCTGCCCCACCTACGGGACAACAAGGCCAGATGCCACTGCGAAGAGGAGTGCCGCCATGCAAATGATCTACAACAGCCCCAACTACTGCGTCGTCGAATTTGCGCCGCAGGCCGGTCACCATCTGATGAATGCCGGCGGATACGAAATCGTCGACAAGAACGCGCAGCGCGAGATCTTCATCGACGGCGAGCTTGCCGAGCGATTCCGCGCGCACGTGAAACAGCTGATCGAGGATGAACCGTCGCTCGACGAAGTGGACGAATTCCTCGGACAGTTCGACAGCCTGATGATGATGCCCGTCGTCCTGCACTGACCACTCCCGGCCCGGCGCATCGCCGGGTCATTCGCCGCGCGCTGGCGCGGCGCCGCGAGCACTCCGATCCAAGCCCCCGTCCGGTTCGCCGGGCGGGGGTTTTCCTTTTGGGAGGCCCTGCGCGGCAGGCGCGCCTGCGTCGCGCGGACCATGCTCGCCGCGCGCATCGCGCCGGCACCGCTGCCCGCACCGCGCGAGGCCGGGCGACGCCCCGGCGCACCGGCTACAATGACGGTTTTCCCGTCTTCGCCGCTCTTCCGCCATGTCCGCGACCCCTCTCGCTGCTTCCGCCCCGCCCGACGCGCCCTACACGCGCGGCGCCGAACTGCCCGCGCTGCTGAAATCGCGCATCCTGATCCTCGACGGCGCGATGGGCACGATGATCCAGCGCTACAAGCTCGACGAGGCGGCCTATCGCGGCGAGCGCTTCAAGGACTTCCCGCGCGACATCAAGGGCAATAACGAGCTGCTGTCGCTCACGCAACCGCAGATCATCAGCGAGATCCACGACCAGTACTTCGCGGCCGGCGCCGACATCGTCGAAACCAACACGTTCGGCGCGACGACGGTCGCGCAGGCCGACTACGGGATGGAAGACCTCGTCGTCGAGATGAACGTCGAATCGGCGCGGCTCGCGCGCGAATCGGCCGCCCGCTACGCCACGCCTGACAAGCCACGCTTCGTCGCGGGCGCGATCGGGCCGACGCCGAAGACGGCGAGCATCTCGCCGGACGTCAACGACCCGGGCGCGCGCAATGTCACGTTCGACGAGCTGCGCGACGCGTATTACCAGCAGGCGAAGGCGCTGCTCGACGGCGGCGTCGACCTGTTCCTCGTCGAGACGATCTTCGACACGCTGAACGCGAAGGCCGCCCTGTTCGCGCTCGACGAATTGTTCGAGGACACCGGCGAGCGCCTGCCGATCATGATCTCGGGCACCGTGACCGACGCCTCGGGCCGCATCCTGTCGGGCCAGACGGTCGAGGCGTTCTGGAATTCGCTGCGCCACGCGAAGCCGCTCACGTTCGGCCTGAACTGCGCGCTCGGCGCGGCGCTGATGCGCCCGTACATCGCCGAGCTCGCGAAGCTGTGCGACACCTACGTGTCGTGCTACCCGAACGCGGGCCTGCCGAACCCGATGAGCGACACCGGCTTCGACGAGACGCCGGACGTCACGTCGGGCCTCTTGAAGGAATTCGCACAGGCCGGGCTCGTGAACCTCGCGGGTGGCTGCTGCGGCACGACGCCCGAGCACATCGCCGAGATCGCGAAGGCGCTCGCCGACGTGAAACCGCGCCGCTGGCCGAGCCAGTACAGCGACGCCGCCTGACCGACCGCCCCAACGCCCGCCCCACATCACACGAATTCGCACCGCCATGACCGATCACATGATGCGCCTTGCCGGCCTCGAGCCGTTCAACGTCACGTCCGGGACGCTCTTCATCAACGTCGGTGAACGCACCAACGTCACCGGCTCGAAGGCGTTCGCGCGAATGATCCTCAACGGCCAGTTCGACGAGGCGCTCGCCGTCGCGCGCCAGCAGGTCGAGAACGGCGCGCAGGTGATCGACATCAACATGGACGAGGCGATGCTCGATTCGAAGGCGGCGATGGTGCGCTTCCTGAACCTGATCGCATCCGAGCCGGACATCGCGCGCGTGCCGATCATGATCGACTCGTCGAAGTGGGACGTGATCGAGGCCGGCCTCAAGTGCGTGCAGGGCAAGGCGATCGTGAACTCGATCTCGCTGAAGGAAGGCGAGGAAGCGTTCCGCCACCACGCGAACCTGATCCGCCGCTACGGCGCGGCCGCGGTCGTGATGGCGTTCGACGAGACGGGCCAGGCCGATACCTACGCGCGCAAGACCGAGATCTGCAAGCGCTCGTACGACTTTCTCGTGAACGAAGTCGGCTTCCCGCCGGAAGACATCATCTTCGACCCGAACATCTTCGCGGTCGCGACCGGCATCGAGGAGCACAACAACTACGCGGTCGACTTCATCGAGGCGACCCGCTGGATCAAGCAGAACCTGCCGTACGCGAAGGTGAGCGGCGGCGTGTCGAACGTGTCGTTCTCGTTCCGCGGCAACGACCCGGTGCGCGAGGCGATCCACACCGTGTTCCTGTACCACGCGATCCAGGCGGGGATGGACATGGGCATCGTGAACGCGGGCCAGCTCGGCGTGTACGCCGATCTCGACGCGGAACTGCGCGAGCGCGTCGAGGACGTGATCCTGAACCGCCGCGACGATTCCACCGACCGGCTCCTCGAAATCGCCGACAAGTTCAAGGCAGGTGGCGCGAAGAAGGAAGAGAACCTCGAGTGGCGCAACCAACCGGTCGAGAAGCGGCTCTCGCACGCGCTCGTGCACGGGATCACGAACTTCATCGTCGAGGATACGGAAGAGGTGCGCGCGAAGATCGCCGCGGCCGGCGGCCGCCCGATCAACGTGATCGAAGGCCCGCTGATGGACGGGATGAACATCGTCGGCGACCTGTTCGGCCAGGGCAAGATGTTCCTGCCGCAGGTCGTGAAGTCGGCGCGCGTGATGAAGCAGGCCGTCGCGCACCTGATCCCGTTCATCGAGGAAGAAAAGCGGCTGCTCGCGGAAGCGGGCGGCGACGTGCGCGCGAAGGGCAAGATCGTCATCGCGACCGTGAAGGGCGACGTGCACGACATCGGCAAGAACATCGTGTCGGTCGTGCTCCAGTGCAACAACTTCGAAGTGGTCAACATGGGCGTGATGGTCCCGTGCAACGAGATCCTCGCGAAGGCGAAGGTCGAGGGCGCGGACATCATCGGGCTGTCGGGCCTCATCACGCCGAGCCTCGAGGAAATGGCGTACGTCGCGTCCGAAATGCAGCGCGACGACTACTTCCGCGTGAAGAAGATCCCGCTCCTGATCGGCGGCGCGACGACCTCGCGCGTGCACACGGCCGTGAAGATCGCGCCGCACTACGAAGGCCCGGTCGTCTACGTGCCGGACGCCTCGCGCTCGGTGTCGGTCGCGTCGAACCTGCTGTCGGACGAAGGCGCGGCGAAGTACCTCGACGAACTGAAGTCCGACTACGAACGGATCCGCGACCAGCACGCGAACCGCAAGGCGCAGCCGATGGTCACGCTCGCCGAGGCGCGCGCGAACAAGACGAAGGTCGACTGGGCGGGTTACCGGCCGGTGAAGCCGAAGTTCATCGGCCGGCGCGTGTTCAGGAACTACGACCTGAACGAGCTCGCGAACTACATCGACTGGGGTCCGTTCTTCCAGACCTGGGATCTCGCGGGCCCGTACCCGGCGATCCTGAACGACGAGATCGTCGGCGAATCGGCGCGGCGCGTGTTCTCCGACGCGAAGTCGATGCTCGCGCGCCTGATCCAGGGCCGCTGGCTGACCGCGAACGGCGTGATCTCGCTGCTGCCCGCGAACACGGTCAACGACGACGACATCGAGATCTACACCGACGACTCGCGCTCGGAAGTGCTGCTCACGTGGCGCAACCTGCGCCAGCAGAGCGTGCGTCCGGTGGTCGACGGCGTGATGCGCCCGAACCGCTCGCTCGCCGACTTCATCGCGCCGAAGGAATCGGGCGTGGCCGACTACATCGGGATGTTCGCGGTGACGGCCGGCCTCGGCGTCGACGTGAAGGAAAAGCAGTTCGAAGCCGACCACGACGATTACAGCGCGATCATGCTGAAGGCGCTCGCCGACCGCTTCGCGGAAGCGTTCGCCGAGGCGATGCACGCGCGCGTGCGCCGCGAGCTGTGGGGCTACGCGAGCGGCGAGACGCTCGACAACGATGCGCTGATCGCCGAAAAGTACGCGGGCATCCGCCCGGCGCCCGGCTACCCGGCCTGCCCCGACCACCTCGTGAAGCGCGACATGTTCGCCGCGCTGCATGCGGAGGAAATCGGGATGAGCGTGACCGATTCGCTGGCGATGCTGCCGGCCGCGAGCGTGTCGGGCTTCTACCTCGCGCACCCGGACAGCACGTACTTCTCGGTCGGGAAAATCGGTCAGGATCAGCTCGGGGACTACGCGCAACGGATGGCGCTGTCGCTCGACGACGCGCGCCGCGCGCTTGCGCCGCAGCTCTGAGCCGCGCACGACCGGGGCGGCTCGCCGCCTTTCTGGTCAGACAAAATGAAAAAGCCCGCATCGAGCGGGCTTTTTCATTTGCCGTCGCAACCTTAGGATCTGCGTCAGCCGGGCAACGAAGCTCAGAAGCCCCAGTGCACGTCGGCCTCGCCGGCCTTCGCTTCGCGCAGCATCGTGAGGAACGGTGCGACGCGCTGCGCCAGGCTCGGCGGCACTTCGTGGTGCGCGTGGTCGGTTTCGTCCTCGTGGAAATGGCCGGCGTGCTCGGCGCGCTCCTGCTTCGCCTGCGCGACGGCGCCTTCCAGCTTCGCGATCGCGTGGTCCAGTTCGTCGTGCGTAATGACGCCGCGCTCGCCCAGCTGCTTGCCGACGAGGCCCAGCACGTACACGGCGAAATCCTTCAGCACGTCGAGATCCTGTGCCGCCTTGCTCTTGAACGTAATCATGACAATTCCCTTTTCATCTTGTTGTGCCTGCGCGGCGCGGTTGGGGGGACGCCGGCAGACCGGCGTCCGGCCTCGCGGACGCGGGGCGCCTGAGCGGCATATTAGCACCTGTTAAAATTCTGCGATCCCTGAAACGCGCGCTTAAAAAGCGCGCCGGCCGGCCGGCGTTTCCGGTCGCCACCAACGAAGCCTTCTACCAGCATGCTGCCAGCACACAAACAGACCCTCGAAGCCCTGCTCGCGGATAGCGTCACGCAGGTCGCACACGCGCTGAAAGGCGCCGACGCGGCATTCGTCGCCCCGGCCATCACGCTGGAGCGCCCGAAGGTCGCCGCGCACGGCGACGTCGCGTGCAACGTCGCGATGCAGCTCGCCAAGCCGCTCGGCACGAACCCGCGCCAGCTCGCCGAGAAGATCGTCGCCGCGCTCACGGCCCAGCCGGCCGCGCAAGGGCTCGTCGACGCGGCCGAAATCGCCGGCCCCGGCTTCATCAACCTGCGCCTGACGGCCGCCGCGAAGCAGGCGGTGATCGCCGCCGTGTTCGACCAGGGCCGCGCGTTCGGCACGTCGGATCGCGAAAAGGGCAAGCAGGTGCTGCTCGAATTCGTGTCGGCCAACCCGACCGGCCCGCTGCACGTCGGCCACGGCCGCCAGGCGGCGCTCGGCGACGTGCTCGCGAACGTGATCGCGAGCCAGGGCTACGCGGTGCACCGCGAGTTCTACTACAACGACGCCGGCGTGCAGATCGGCAACCTCGCGATCTCGACGCAGGCGCGCGCGCGCGGCCTGAAGCCGGGCGACGCGGGCTGGCCGGAAGCCGCCTACAACGGCGAATACATCGCCGACATCGCACGCGACTACCTGAACCGCGAGACGGTCGCTGCAAAAGACGGCGAGCCGGTCACCGGCGCGGGCGACATCGAGGATCTCGACGCGATCCGCAAGTTCGCGGTCGCGTACCTGCGTCATGAGCAGGACATGGACCTGCAGGCGTTCGGCGTGAAGTTCGACCAGTACTACCTCGAGTCGTCGCTGTACA
The DNA here is from genome assembly GCF_003853425.1 of Burkholderia sp. Bp9140. Taxonomy (NCBI): domain Bacteria; kingdom Pseudomonadati; phylum Pseudomonadota; class Betaproteobacteria; order Burkholderiales; family Burkholderiaceae; genus Burkholderia; species Burkholderia sp. Bp9140. Next base: position 79,082 of record NZ_QTPQ01000004.1, on the reverse strand, counting down.
GCGAAGGCCGGGTCGAGAAGACGGTCGACGCGCTGATCAAGGCCGGCATGACCTACGAGCAGGACGGCGCGCTGTGGCTGCGCACGACCGACGAAGGCGACGACAAGGATCGCGTGATGCGCAAGTCGGACGGCACGTACACGTACTTCGTGCCGGACGTCGCGTACCACGTGACGAAATGGGAGCGCGGCTTCACGCAGGTGATCAACATCCAGGGCTCGGACCACCACGGCACGATCGCGCGCGTGCGCGCGGGCCTGCAGGGCCTGCACATCGGCATCCCGAAGGGCTATCCCGACTACGTGCTGCACAAGATGGTCACCGTGATGCGCGACGGCCAGGAAGTGAAGCTGTCGAAGCGCGCGGGCAGCTACGTGACCGTGCGCGACCTGATCGAATGGTCGGGCGGCGCGGTGCCGGGCCAGGAAGCGGCCCCCGACCTGATCGACGAGGCGACCATCACGCGCGGCCGCGACGCGGTCCGCTTCTTCCTGATCTCCCGCAAGGCCGACACCGAATTCGTGTTCGACATCGACCTCGCGCTGAAACAGAACGACGAGAACCCGGTCTATTACGTCCAGTACGCGCATGCGCGGATCTGCTCGGTGCTCAACGAACTGAAGTCGCGCTACAACGTCGAGGCCGCGCAGCTGCCGGGTGCCGACCTGTCGCAGCTCACGAGCCCGCAGGCCGTGTCGTTGATGCAGAAGCTCGCCGAGTATCCGGACATGCTCACGCACGCCGCGAACGAACTGGCGCCGCACGCGGTTGCGTTCTACCTGCGCGATCTCGCTGGTGAATTCCACTCGTTCTACAATGCGGAGCGCGTGCTGGTCGACGACGAAGCGCCGCGCAACGCGCGCGCCGCGCTCCTCGCCGCGACCCGGCAGGTGCTCGAGAATGGTCTGGCGGTGCTCGGCGTGTCCGCGCCCGCCAAGATGTAAGCGGCCCGAACCGGGCAGCGAATGGCCACGGCAGGAGCGCCTGCCTTCGGGTGCCCGCCGCAGCCTTTTCACGATTCTTTTTGCAGGTGACTCAAGCAATGGCACAACCACGCCGAACTTCGAAGCAATCGAAACAAGCCGGAGGGACATTTCTTGGAATCGTGCTGGGCCTGATCGTCGGCCTCGCGATCGCGGTGGTGGTGGCGCTCTACATCACGCGTTCGCCGTCGCCGTTCGTGTCGAAGGTCACGCCGCCGCCGGCCGACAACGGCGCGAGCCAGCCGCAGCAGTTCGACCCGAACCGCGCGCTGCAGGGCAAGACGCCCGGCCAGCCGGTGCCGCAGGCCGCGCAGCCCGCGCCGCCCAACACCGCGCCCGGCCAGGCCGCGAACCAGACCCAGGGCGGCCTGCTGCCCGAACCGCAGATCGTCGAGGTGCCGCCGTCAGGCAATTCGAACGGCTCCAGCAGCGCCAGCGGCTCGAGCAACACCACCGCATCGAACAATGCGTCCTCGGGCAACGGCGTCGCCGTCGCGCCGAAGCCGGCCGACAACACGCCGCCGCCGAAGAAGACGCAACAGGCGCAGCAACAGCAGCAACAAGGCGGCGAGGACGACCTCGCGCGCTTCGCCGCGCAGAAGCAGGCGCAGCAGGCTGCCGCGCAGAAACAGCAGCAGCAACTGGCCGCGAACACGCCGAAGCCGACACCGTCCGCGACGTCCGCCGCGGCTGCGAAGCCGCCGACCGCGAACGACGCGAACACCGGCTACTTCCTGCAGGTCGGCGCGTACAAGACGGAAGGCGACGCCGAGCAGCAGCGCGCGCGGCTGGGCTTCCAGGGCTTCGAGTCGAAGGTGTCGAAGCGCGATGTCAGCGGCGTGACCTATTTCCGCGTGCGCGTCGGCCCGTTCTCGAAATTCGAGGATATGAACTCGGCCCGTCAGCGCCTGTCCGATGCAGGTGTCGACACGGCGGTGATCCGTTTCACGAAGCAGTAAGCAACCGGCCGCGCCCACGCAGAACCCGTTACGTTTCGTAACCCGAGCAACTGATTCGACGTCTACAACATGAAAAAACTGCTTAGCACGCTCCTTCTGTCCCTGGGCCTGGCCGCCGCCGGCTTCGCCCAGGCGTCGCCTGCCGCACCGGTGTCCGGCAAGGACTTCGAGGTGATGAAGTCGCCGCAGCCGGTGTCCGCACCGGCCGGCAAGGTCGAGGTCATCGAGTTCTTCTGGTACGGCTGCCCGCACTGCTACGAATTCGAGCCGACCGTCGAGGCCTGGGTGAAGAAGCAGGGCAACAACATCGACTTCAAGCGCGTGCCGGTCGCGTTCCGCGACGATTTCATCCCGCACTCGCGGCTGTTCTACGCGGTGTCGGCGCTCGGCATCTCGGAGAAGGTCACGCCGGCGATCTTCAACGCGATCCACAAGCAGAAAAACTACCTGCTGACGCCGCAGGCGCAGGCCGACTTCCTGGCGACGCAAGGCGTCGACAAGAAGCAGTTCACGGACGCGTACAACTCGTTCAGCGTGCAGGGCCAGGTCAAGCAGTCGGCCGAGTTGCTGAAGAACTACGCGATCGACGGCGTGCCGACGGTCGTCGTCCAGGGCAAGTACAAGACGGGCCCGGCTTACACGAACAGCATTCCGGGCACTGCGCAGGTGCTCGACTATCTCGTGAAGCAGGTTCAGGAGAAGAAGCTCTGATCCCCGCCCGCGCGCCGGCATGACTACTCCGTTGAAGGTCTTCATCACCGGCGCGTCGAGCGGCCTCGGCCTCGCGATGGCCGAGGAATACGCCCGCCAGGGCGCCACGCTCGCCCTCGTCGCGCGCCGCACCGATGCCCTCGATGCGTTCGCGCGGCGCTTTCCCAAGCTGTCCGTTTCCGTCTATTGCGCCGACGTGCGCGACGCCGATGCGCTCGCGACGGCCGCCGCGTCGTTCATCGCCGCGCACGGCTGCCCCGACGTCGTGATCGCGAACGCAGGCATCAGCCAGGGCGCCGTCACGGGCCAGGGCGACCTCGCCACGTTCCGCAACGTGATGGACATCAATTACTACGGGATGGTCGCGACGTTCGAGCCGTTCGTCGGCCCGATGACGGCCGCGCGTCACGGCACGCTGGTCGGCGTCGCGAGCGTCGCCGGCGTGCGCGGGCTGCCCGGCTCCGGCGCGTACAGCGCGTCGAAATCGGCCGCGATCAAGTATCTCGAGGCACTGCGCGTCGAGCTGCGCCCGGCCGGCGTCGGCGTCGTGACGATCGCGCCCGGCTATATCCGCACGCCGATGACCGCGCACAACCCGTACCGGATGCCGTTCCTGATGGACGCCGATCGCTTCGCGGCCCACGCCGCGCGTGCGATCGCGCGTCAGCACGCGTTCCGCGTGATTCCGTGGCAGATGGGCGTCGTCGCGAAGGTGCTGCACGTGCTGCCGCGCTGGCTCTACGACCGCCTGTTCGAGAAGGCGCCGCGCAAGCCGAAGGCCGGCGCGCACTGAGCTCATCGCGTATCCGGCGCGCCATGCGCGCCGGGTCGGCGCTTCATCGGCGTCGCAGCCGCGCGGTTTTCCGCGTTCAAGCCGCACCGCTCGCCGCGCGCCGCTGCTGCGGCTGCCCTGCCGGGTCCGCCGCGCCCGCCGATCTTCGTCGCCGCCCGCCGCCTTCGCGACCGTCCGCCCCCCCGTCGCCTCCCGCCCCCCGCCCCCGCGCACCGCCGCCCCAACACGCATTCCGTCGCAAACGCAGCCGTTTGTCGCTCAATTCACCGCGTTCCGGCGCCTTTTTTCACGCGCCGCACGCTTTGACGGTATGCTGTTCGCCAGCCGCGCCGGCCCGCCCGCTACCGGGCCGTGCCCGCATTCCGACACCCGGCAAAAATCACAAGTCACGTGGGAGAACCTATGCACGTCAAGCTGTTCGCCGCGGCTGCGCTCGCCGCTGCCCTCGCCGCTCCCGGCCTCGTCGCCGCCAAGCCGCTCACCGTCTGCACGGAATCGAGCCCGGACGGCTTCGACGTCGTGCAGTACAACTCGCTCGTCACGACCAACGCATCGGCCGACGTGATCTTCAACACGCTGGTGTCGTACGACGAAGCCGCGAAGAAGGTCGTGCCCGCGCTCGCCGACAAATGGGAGGCAAGCGCCGACGGCCTCACGTACACGTTCCACCTGCGCCCGAACATCGCGTTCCAGACTACCGACACCTTCAAGCCGGGCCGCCCGCTGAACGCGGACGACGTCGTGTTCACGTTCACGCGGATGCTCGACGATGCGAACCCGTGGCACAAGGTGGCCGGCGCGAGCGGCTTTCCGCACGCGCAGTCGATGGGCCTCGTGAAGCTCGTGAAATCGGTCACGAAGGTCGACGACAACACGGTGAAGTTCGTGCTGAACGAGCCGAACGCGACGTTCGTGCCGATCCTGACGATGGGCTTCGCATCGATCTATTCGGCCGAATACGCGGACCAGCTGCTGAAGGCCGGCAAGCAGGCCGACCTGAACGCGAAGCCGATCGGCACCGGCCCGTTCGTGCTGAAGAGCTACACGAAGGACGCGCTGATCCGCTACGACGTGAACCCGACCTACTGGGGCACGAAGCCGAAGGTCGACCGGCTGATCTACGCGATCACGCCCGACCCGTCGGTGCGCATGCAGAAGGTGAAGGCCGGCGAATGCCAGATCGCGCTGTCGCCGAAGCCGCAGGACGTGCTTGCCGCGAAGGGCGAAGGCGCGCTGAAGGTCGTGCAGACGCCCGCGTTCATGACCGCGTTCGTCGCGCTGAACACGCAGAAGAAGCCGCTCGACAACGACAAGGTGCGCGAGGCGCTGAACCTCGCGTTCGACCGCGCGACCTACCTGAAGGTCGTGTTCGACAACACCGCGACGGCCGCGAACAACCCGTATCCGCCGAACACGTGGAGCTACGCGAAGGACGTCGCGCCGTATGCGTACGATCCTGCGAAGGCGAAGCAGCTGCTCGCGCAGGCCGGCTTCCCGAACGGCTTCTCGACGACGATCTGGACGCGCCCGACCGGCAGCGTGCTGAACCCGAACCCGAAGGCCGGCGCGGAACTGCTGCAGGCCGACCTCGCGAAGATCGGCGTGAAGGCCGAGGTGAAGGTGATCGAATGGGGCGAGCTGATCAAGCAGGCGAAGCTCGGCCAGCATGACATGCTGTTCATGGGCTGGGCCGGCGACAACGGCGATCCGGACAACTACCTGTCGCCGCTGTTCAGCTGCAACGCGGTGAAGTCGGGCATCAACTTCGCGCGCTTCTGCGACGCGCAGCTCGACAAGCTGATCGCCGACGGCAAGTCGACCGCCGACCAGGGCAAGCGCGCGAAGCTGTACGAATCGGCGCAGAAGATCATCCACGACCAGGCGCTGTGGATTCCGCTCGGCTACCCGACCGCGGCCGCGCTCACGCGCGCGAACGTGAGCGGCTATCGCGTCAGCCCGTTCGGCCGCCAGAGCTTCACGGCGGTGTCCGTGCAGTAACGCGACTCGCGCGCGTGGCGCGCAAGCGACGGTACGTCCGACCGTCGCTTGCGGCCCGCGCGCCACGCTTGCTACACTGCGCGCTCATTCCTCATACCGGACGCCAGCCAAAGTGAACAACTAAGCCTTCCCGAAATGTTTTCGCCGCCGTGCGACGCACGCCGCGCGCGAAGTGATTCACGCATTTTTGGAGGTGCTTATGGCTGCTGCCACGCCGACCGGCGCGCTCGTCGCGCTTCATCACGTTTCCTTCCGCTTCGACGACGGCGTCACGCTGTTCGATTCGCTCGACCTGTCCATCGATCGCACGCCGACCGGCATCGTCGGCCGCAACGGCGTCGGCAAGAGCCTGCTCGCGCAACTGATCGCGGGCCGGCGTACGCCAGGCGCGGGCACGATCGACCGGCACACGCCCGTCGTCTATGTCGCGCAGCAGCACGACGGCGCACCGTCCGGCACGCGGACCGTCGCGGACATCGCCGCGCTCGATGCGCCGCTCGCGGCCCTGGCGCGCCTGGCGGACGGCCGTGCGCACGCGCACGATTTCGACTTGATCGGCGATCGCTGGGACCTGGCCGAGCGGCTGCGCGCGGCGCTCGACACCGCCGGCCTGCACGACGTGCGCGCCGACACGCCGGCGCATGCTTTGAGCGGCGGCCAGCTGGCGCGCGTCGCGCTGATCGGTGCGTTGCTGTCGGAGGCCGGCCTGCTGGTGCTCGACGAACCGACCAACCATCTCGATGCGCCGGGCCGCGCTTGGCTGCGCGCGGCGCTCGACGGCTGGCGCGGCGGCGTCGTCATCGTCAGCCATGACCGCGCGTTGCTCGCGCACGTGCAGCGCATCGTCGAACTGACGCCGCATGGCGTGCGCGCGTATGGCGGCAACTACGCGCTGTACCGCGCGCAGCGCGACGCGGAACAGGACGCCGCGCAGGCCGCGCTCGAGCATGCGCGCACCGAGCGCGGGCGCGTGCGGCGCCGGCTCGAACAGGAGCACGACACGATCCAGCGCCACGCGGCCGGCTCGCTGCGCGATGCGAAGACGGTCAACCTGTCGTCGATGGCGCGCCAGAGCCGCAAGGGAGCGGCGCGCGGCATCATGGGAACGGTCCGCCGTCATCAGGGCGAATTCAAGGCGACGCTCGACGCGTACGTGCAGGAAGCGGCCGCGCGCGTCGAAGCCGACGCGCCCGTGCTCGTGTCGCTGCCGGGCACCGAGGTCAGCGCCCGCCGCCAGCTGTTCACGCTCGAGCGCGCGCAGTTGCCGTGGCGCACCGCGGGGCACGCGGACGCGATCACGTGGTCGGCCAGCGGCCCCGTGCGCATCGCGCTGACGGGCCCGAACGGCTGCGGAAAATCGACGCTGCTGCGCCTGCTCGCCGGCGAACTCGCGCCGCGCTCGGGTGCGTGCACGACGCATGTGAGCGCCGCGTATCTCGACCAGCGGCTCGCGCTGCTCGACCCCGAGCGCTCGATCGTCGAGCAGTTGGGCCTTCTCGATACGCCGCTCGCCGAAGGCGAGCTGCGCAGCCGGCTCGCGCTGCTGCAGCTCGATGCCGCACGCGCGACGCAGCCGGTGCAGCGCCTGAGCGGCGGCGAGCGGCTGAAGGCGGCGCTCGCGTGCGCGCTGTGGCGCGGCACGCCCGCGCAACTGCTGTTGCTCGACGAGCCGACCAATCACCTCGATCTCGAATCGGTGCGCGCGATCGAAGCCGCGCTGGCCGGCTTCCCCGGCGCGATCGTGGCCGCATCGCACGACACCGCGTTTCTCGCGGCGCTCGAACCGACCCACACGATGCAATGGCAGCGCGACGGGTGGCGTTACGAACCCGTCGCGTGAGTGAAGGTCACGGTCGCTCGCTCGTCCGCGTGCCGCCCGAATCGACGAAAAGCCGCGCGAAGAGCCGCTCCGATTCCCGCAAGCCGTCATCGGTCAGGATGACGGCTTTCGCCTTGTTGATCGGATTGCCGATCAACCCGCGCTCATGCAGTCGATTCAGCGTATCCCAATCGAAACTTTTCCACGCCCGATTACCGTCGTGCAACGTCAGATAAAGGAGCGCGAGCACGGCGTCGTCGACGGCCGGTAGATCGATATCCATTTCCATCTCCTCCCGTCGCAGCGGCCGGGCTACGCGTCCAGCTTCGCGAGCAGCTTGATGAAGTTGCGCTTCGCGCGGTATGTCTTGCGAATCTCTTCGAGTTCCACGTCGAATGCCGCGTGCTGACGATGCGCGGCTCGCAGCGCGCGAATATCACGCACGACGTTGAATGCCTCATCGTACCGCGCGTTGCCCGCGCCATGGTCGAGCGCGAACGGCAGATACCGGCGATAGAGCGCGATCGCGTCCTCCGGATGCGTCTTCGCGCGCGCCGCCGCCAGCGTGGGCCAGACGCCCGCCTCGATCGGTCCGCCGAGAAACGCATCCCACGCCGCGGCGTCGTTCTTCTCCGCGAGCAGCAGCTTCACGAGCTCCGTGCGCGGCGACGGTTCCCAATGCCGCGCGGCCCCGCCAGGCTGCGCCGGCCCTTCCCGCTTTCGCGCGAGAGACAGCAGATGCCCGATCGCCCGCTCTCTCACGGCATCGTATCGCTTCGTCGCCTTCGCGACCTTCATCAACGCACGGAATGCTTCCACCGTCGGATGGTACGCAAAGCGCCGCCACGCAAGTTCGTCCGCCCGATCGTAATCGCGCCGGCGCACATGCTCGTCGATACAGAAGCCCAACAGACGGTCGTCGTGCCGATCGTTCATGTCACGCATCCCGCGTTCGGCCCACGCCAAACCTTCGTCGAAGCGCCCGTGCTCCGCGCACAGTTCCGCGATCTGCGCGTACCGGTACGACGCCGACAGATCCGTCGACCAGATGCGAATCAGCGCGTCGACGTCGCCGTCGTGTTTCGCGAGCGCCTCCATCGCATGCTCGAGGTTCAGGCGCACCGATGCGCGCTCAGGCTCGTCGTCCCGCCCCGACGGCGGCTGAGGCAGCGCGGCCCAATGATGCTCGACCTGTTCCCGATAGCGCGCTACGCCGTCGTCGCCCAGCACCTCCGCGTAAGCCGGCAGCACGTCGCGGAACGTATCCCACTGCCCTGCGACCTGCAGGCGAAACAGGCGGTCCGCCAGCTTCAGCGGATCCGGGCGTGTCCGAATGCACGCGTCGAGGTGCAGATCGGCGAGTGCACCGATCCCCGGCGCCACGCTGCCGTCCGAGTCGTCGATCTGTTCGAGGCTCGCTTCCGCGTCGGCAATCGCCTGTTCGGCCAGTTCGACCACCTGCGCGGCGTGAGATCCTGTCAGTTGCCGGCGCAGCATGTCGGCAAGCTCGAACAGGCCTTCTCCGTAGAGGTGCGCCTCTTCCCAGCCGAGCGGCCGCGATACGCGCGCCAATTGGCGAACGGCTGCACGCAGGCTTGCCACGTCGTCGGCATTCGCGGCGCGCGCCTCGAACAGCAGCCTGTCTCGCAACGACCTGTCGCGCTCGGCCGCGTCGAGGAGCCACTGTCGCAACGCGTCCTCGTCGAGCGACGTCAAGAATTCGCGAATCAACTCCACATGGGTCTTGCGCTTGCGTCGCGGCTTCGACGGCTCGCGCTCCGTCTCGTGAAAGACTTCCTCGCCGCGGTTTTCGAGCCACGACAACGCAACCGCCACGGCATGCATTGCAGAATGCACCGTCGTCGCCCACCGGGCAATTGCACGCGTAATCCAGTGCGCCGTCGTCGCCCACCCCGAATTCGACGTGATAGCGGTACGTACCGCGCACGGTCGCCGATACCTCGCCGTCGCGTTCGGTCAGTCGCGAGACGGCGCCGTCGTGGTAATAAGCCTTGCCGCGCTCGAAGGATTTCGGGTCGGCAAGCGTGCGGATTTCTGCGAGCGTGACGAGGTCGGCGAGGGAGACGTTACGAGGCATGGATCGCTGCGGCTATTCAGATCGGGACCGGAAATCGTACCAGAGCGCGACTCGCGAGCACTGACGCGCATGCTCAGGCCCGCGCGTAGCGAATCACGCCGTCGTCGCCCTGCTCGCGCACGAGCTCGCCCGCCAGCCACAGCAGGTTCAGGTGGGCGAGCGCCTCGCCGAGCGCGAACGTCATCTGGTGGATGTCGAGCTCGCGGCGGCGGAACATGATGGGCACGATGTCGGCCGCGCTGGCCGGCTTTTCCGCGCACGCGACGCGCACTTCGTCGAGCCGCGCATCGTGGTGCGCGCGCAGTTGCGCGATGCGCGTGCGCACGCCGCGGAACGGCTTGCCGTGCGACGGCAGCACGAGCGTGTCGGGCGCCATCGTCTCGTAGCGGCCGAGCGATTCCAGGTACAGAGCGAGCGGGTTGGCTTCCGGTTCGAGATCGAACACGGATACATTCGTCGAGATGCGCGGCAGCACCATGTCGCCGGAAATCAGCACGCCGTCCGCTTCGCTGTGGAGCGCGCAATGTTCAGGCGAATGGCCGTAGCCGGTGACGACGCGCCACGTGCGCGCACCGATCTTCACCGCGTCGCCTTCGCGCAGGCGCCGGTAGCGCGGCGGCACGGCCGGCACGAGATCCGAGTAGTAGCTGCGGCGGCCGCGCAGCTTGTCGAGCGCGGCCGGATCGGTCAGGCCGTGGCGCGCGAAGTGATCGGCCGCGGCCGCGCCGCCGGCGTTCGAGCCGTTGCCGGCCGCCATCAGGCAGCCGAACATGTATTCGCCGAGCGTCATCCACAGCCGCACGTTCCAGCGGCCTTGGTCGCCACCTTCGCACAGCCAGTTCGCGAGGCCGAAGTGATCGGGATGGCAGTGCGTGACGAGCACGCGCAGCACCGGCAGCCCGTCGAGATGCCGGTCGAAGATCTGTTCCCAGTGCGTACGGATCGCGTCCGACGAAATCCCGCAGTCGACGATCGTCCAGCCGGCCTGCCCGTCGATCTCGTCGCGCAGCAGCCAGAGGTTGATGTGATCGAGCGAAAACGGCAGCGGCATGCGCAGCCAGCGCACGCCGGGCGCGACCTCGAACGTGTCGCCCGCGGCGGGCAGCGTGTCGGCGAAGGGATAGTCGAGTTGGCGTTCCAGTGCGTTCATCGGTGGGGTGTCTCGTCGTTATCGGTGCAAATGCGGGTACAAATGCAGGTGCGAATGCAGGTGCAGGCGCGCGCGGGCGGCAGGCCGCGGCGGGCATCGCGTCGATTCTATCGCCGTCGCGCGAAACGCGTGCCCGGCGGGCGCCAGCCGGGCAAAAAAAGTTCGTGTCAGAATCCGTTCCGTACCCGCATCTTTACGCGAAGATGCACCGAACGGCATGCAACGGCGAACAACCCGCGCATTGACCGCGCCCGGCGCCGGCCCCCGAAAGTCATTGAAATGCCGACTTGGGCGCTAAAATGGCGAGTGCTTACCGTCCCTCTCGAACGAGCCTGCACGCGATGAATCACTTCCCCAAACTGCTGTCGTCGCAGATCGGTTTCGACGTCGCGCAGACGATGCTCGAATACTTCGACCGCCACTACCGGATCTTCCGGGAAGCCGCCGTCGACGCGAAGACGCTATACGAGCGCACCGACTGGCACGGCCTGCAGCGGCTGGCGCGCGAGCGGATCACGTCGTACGACGATCGTGTACAGGAATGCGTCGAGGTGCTGGAAGACGAATACGACGCGGAGAACATCGACGACGAGGTGTGGCAGCAGATCAAGCTGCACTACATCGGCCTGCTCACGTCGCACCGCCAGCCCGAGTGCGCGGAAACGTTCTTCAATTCGGTGTGCTGCAAGATCCTGCACCGCTCGTACTTCAGCAACGATTTCATCTTCGTGCGGCCCGCGATCTCGACCGAATACCTCGAGAACGACGAGCCGGCCGCGAAGCCGACCTATCGCGCGTACTACCCGGGCACCGACGGGCTCGCGGCCACGCTCGAGCGCATCGTCACGAACTTCCAGCTCGAGCCGCCGTTCGAGGACCTCACGCGCGACATCGGCTGCGTGATGCAGGCGATCACCGACGAATTCGGCCAGTTCGACGCGGCGCCGAATTTCCAGATCCACGTGCTGTCCTCGCTGTTCTTCCGCAACAAGAGCGCGTACATCGTCGGCCGCATCATCAACGCCGATCGCCTGCTGCCGTTCGCGGTGCCGATCCGCCACGTGCGCCCGGGCCTGCTCGCGCTCGACACCGTGCTGCTGCGCCGCGACCTGCTGCAGATCATCTTCAGCTTCTCGCACTCGTACTTCCTCGTCGACATGGGCGTGCCGTCCGCATACGTGGATTTCCTCTGCACGATCATGCCGGGCAAGCCGAAGGCCGAGATCTACACGTCGGTCGGCCTGCAGAAGCAGGGCAAGAACCTGTTCTACCGCGACCTGCTGCATCATCTGTCGCATTCGAGCGACCGCTTCATCATCGCGCCCGGGATCAAGGGCCTCGTGATGCTCGTGTTCACGCTGCCGTCGTTCCCGTACGTGTTCAAGATCATCAAGGATCAGTTCCCGCCGCCGAAGGAAACGACGCGCGCGCAGATCATGGAGAAGTACCAGCTCGTGAAGCGCCACGACCGTCTCGGGCGGATGGCCGACACGCTCGAGTATTCGAGCGTCGCGCTGCCGCTGTCGCGGCTCGACCATGCGCTCGTGCGCGAGCTGGAGAAGGAAGTGCCGTCGCTGCTCGAATACGAGGACGGCAACCTCGTGATCAAGCACCTGTACATCGAGCGCCGGATGACGCCGCTCAACCTGTACCTGCAGAACGGCACCGACGCGGACGTCGAGCACGGCGTGAAGGAGTACGGCAACGCGGTGAAGGAGCTGATGAAGGCCAACATCTTCCCGGGCGACATGCTGTACAAGAACTTCGGCGTCACGCGCCACGGCCGCGTCGTGTTCTACGACTACGACGAGATCGAGTACCTGACCGACTGCAACGTGCGGCGCGTGCCGCCGCCGCGCAACGAGGAAGACGAGCTGTCGGGCGAACCGTGGTATACCGTCGGCCCGCACGACATCTTTCCGGAAACCTACGGACCGTTCCTGCTCGGCGATCCGCGCGTGCGGACGGTCTTCATGAAGCATCACGCGGACTTTTTCGAACCCGCGCTGTGGCAGGCCAGCAAGGACAAGCTGCTGCAGGGCGAGTTGCCCGATTTTTTCCCGTACGACGTGTCGCTGCGTTTCAGCGTGCGCTACCCCGCGCGCTTCGACGCGACGCCGGACGCCGGCGACGGCGCGGGCGACGCGCAGCGCGCCGCCTGACGCACGACCGGATCCAATCGACTCGAACCCGTTATCGACCCGCTTTCCGCCAACGGAATCCACACCGATGAATACCCCAGACAATCCGCTTTCACACCTGTTCGACAACAACGACGCCTGGGTCAAGCGCCAGCTCGCCGACGATCCCGATTTCTTCGCGCGTCTCGCCGACCAGCAGGCGCCGGAATATCTGTGGATCGGCTGCTCGGATTCGCGCGTGCCCGCGAACCAGATCATCGGCCTGCCGCCGGGCGAAGTGTTCGTGCACCGTAACATCGCGAACGTCGTCGTGCACAGCGACCTCAACTGCCTGTCGGTGATCCAGTTCGCGGTCGACATCCTGCGCGTCAAGCACATCATGGTCGTCGGCCATTACGGCTGCTCGGGCGTGAACGCGGCGCTGCACAACCGCCGCGTCGGCCTCGCGGACAACTGGCTGCATCACGTGCAGGACGTGCGCGAACGCCACGCGGCGCTGCTCGACGAATGGCCGGTCGGCGAAGCGCGCTATCGCCGCCTGATCGAGCTGAACGCGATCGAGCAGGTCGTCAACGTGTGCCGCACGACGATCGTCAACGACGCGTGGGCGCGCGGCCAGCCGCTCACCGTGCACGGGCTCGTGTACGGTGTGCACGACGGGCGGATGCGCAACCTCGGGATGGCCGTGTCGCGCTTCGACGCGCTCGACGAAACCCACAAGCGCTGCGTCGCGGCACTCACCGCGCGCGGCCAGCATGCGCCCGACAACGACATGGTCGCGGCGGATGCCGCGCAGCTCGACGGCGTCGCGCAGGCAGTCGCCGACACGCTGAAGCCGTGCGGCGACGCGAAGTAACCGGCAGCCACGCCGGCGCGGCGCGCACGCGCGCCGCGCGTCATCCGGCTGACGACGCATCATGGACCTTGCCGCGACGGGCATCGAACTGATCTGACACCGACACTGCCGTGACGGCGGTGCAACGCAAAGGAGCGGCGAACATGAAAACCGTACTGATCGTCGGCGCATCGCGCGGCCTCGGACGCGAATTCGTCCGCCAATACCGGCGCGACGGCTGGAATGTGATCGCGACCGCGCGCGACGACGCATCGCTTGCCGCGCTGCGCGAACTCGGCGCGCACGCGCACGCCCTCGACATCGCGCGGCCCGAGCAGATCGCGGCGCTCGGCTGGAAGCTCGATGGCGAACGGCTCGACGCGGCCGTGCTCGTGTCGGGCGTGTACGGGCCGCGCACCGAAGGGGTCGAAACGATCGGCGCCGAGGATTTCGACGCGGTGATGCATACGAACGTGCGCGGGCCGATGCAGCTGCTGCCGATCCTGCTGCCGCTCGTCGAGGACGCACGCGGCGTGCTGGCGGTCGTCTCGAGCCGCATGGGCAGCATCGCGGAAGCGACCGGCACGACCGGCTGGCTGTACCGCGCGAGCAAGGCGGCGCTGAACGACGTGCTGCGCATCGCGTCGCTGCAGACGCGCCACGCCGCGTGCATCTCGCTGCATCCCGGCTGGGTGCGCACCGACATGGGCGGCGCGCAGGCCGCGATCGATCCGGAAACCAGCGTGACCGGGATGCGCCGCGTGATCGCCGAAGCCGGCGCGGACATGACGCAGGCCAACGGCCGTTTCTTCCAGTACGACGGCGTCGAGCTGAGCTGGTAAGCCGACATCACAACCGGACGTCGTTAATTCACGATTCGCATGATTTTGACCCGACCTGACGCGTGCCCGTGCGGCGGCGCGTCCCCCGCGCCTGCCGGCAAAGCCCCGGCCCCGCGCTATGCGGCCTGCTGCGGCCGCTTCATCGACGGCGGCGAAGCCGCGCCGACCGCGCTCGACTTGATGCGCTCGCGGTACAGCGCGTACGTGCTCGGGGCGACCGACTACCTGCGCGCGACCTGGGACGCCCGCACCTGCCCGGCCGATCTCGATGCCGACCCGAATGCGCCCGACGCGCCGCGCTGGCTCGGCCTCGTCATCAAACGCCATGCGCCGCTCGACGAACGGCGCGCGGAGGTCGAATTCGTGGCCCGCTACAAGGTCGGCGGGCGCGCATACCGCCTTCACGAGACGAGTCGCTTCGCCCGCGACGAGCACGGATTCTGGCGCTATGTCGACGGCGATGTAAGTGAGCACTGACAAATAGTTGCTGTGTCAGACGCCGGGTAATTCCCGCATTGCACAACCCGAATTTGTCGGGCTACGATGGCCGTCAGATTGGTCATGATGCATGGCAGGGCTTACGAATGGCGTTCAGCAAGGTATTGGTGGGATGGATGGCGGCCTGTGCGCTGTCGGCCGCTCAGGCCGGTACGCTGCCGGGCGCAAATACCGGCGTAGCCGCGGCCAGCGGCTCGCTCGCCCATGCCGAGCGCTTCGATTACGGCGATTCGCGCCTCCCGCAGGTCGCCGCGAACCTCAACGAACAAATCATCGGCATTCCGGCCGATGCGTCGGGCGCCGTGATGCTCGAGGCCACGCTGTTCAAGCCGAACGGCCCCGGCCCGTTCCCGCTCGTCGTCTTCAACCACGGCAAGAACACCGGCGATCTCCATCAGCAGCCGCGCAGCCGGCCGCTCGCGTTCGCGCGCGAATTCGTGCGCCGCGGCTATGCGGTGATCGCGCCGAACCGCCAGGGCTTCGCCGGGTCGGGCGGCACGTACCAGCAGGAAGGCTGCAACGTCGGCAAGAACGGCCTCGCGCAGGCCGCCGACGTCGCCGCGACGGTCCGCTACATGTCGCGCCAGCCGTACATCGATGCGTCGCGCATCGTCGTCGCCGGCACGTCGCACGGCGGCCTCGTGTCGGTCGCGTACGGCACCGAAGCGACGCCCGGCGTGCGCGGCATCCTCAACTTCTCCGGCGGGCTGCGCCAGGACCTCTGCGACGGCTGGCAGCGCAATCTCGTCGACGCGTTCGACCAGTACGGCGCGCATACGGCCGTGCGCTCGCTGTGGCTGTACGGCGACAACGATTCGGTGTGGACGCCCGCGCTCGTCGCGCGGATGCATGACGCGTACGTGTCGCACGGCACGCAGGCGCAATTCATCGATTTCGGCCGCTACAAGGACGACGCGCACCGGCTGATCGTCGACCGCGACGGCGTGCCCGTGTGGTGGCCGGCCGTGCATGCGTTCCTCGCGGAACTGAACCTGCCGACCTCGGTGCGCTATGCGGTCGCGAACCCGCACGAACCGAATGCGACCGGCTACGCGTCGATCGATGCGGTCGATGCGGTGCCGTTCCTCGACGAGGCCGGCCGCGAAGGCTATCGCCGCTTCCTGAGCCAGCATCCGAGCCGTGCGTTCGCGGTGTCCGCCGACGGCGCGTGGTCGTGGGCCGAAGGCGGCGACGATCCAATGGCGCTCGCGCTCGACAACTGCTCGAAGCAGGGTGCGGGCGCATGCCGGCTGTATGCGGTCAACGACCGCGTCGTGTGGAACGCGAACGCGACGCAGACGGCCGACAACGGCGACGCCGATACACGCGCGCTGGCTTCGCGCTGACGCGCGAGTCGCGACGCCCGAGCGGGCGCTTCCCGCGCCGCGCCCCTTTCGCTCCTCCCCTTTCAAGATGCTGGCGCGGCCCGCAGCGGCGTTCGCATGCCCGTTCACCGGGTCATGTGAGCTGTCGAAGCGCGCCCCGCCCACGGCGCCTCCGAGACCCTTTCCCATCCTTTCCCCGCCTTTCCCGATTCCAGGCCACCCCCGATTCCGCACACCATTCGCCGGCCGCCGCATGCAGTGCGTCGCGTCTCGCGCCCCTTTTTCCTTCCCGCCCCGATTTTTGACCCGCGCGCACCCACCCGCCTGACGATTTTTTTCTGTCGGGGGGTGTCACTCGAACGTCGTCATCTGCGGTCATTTCGGGGCATCTGGTGCGTACCGTCCCGAGCCCCCCGGATCTGCGGCGAACTCCCGTCCGGCAAGGCTTTGCGGCGTTTGTAACCGGTAGTGCAACGGGCGGCGGAACACGCTAATCTCAGCGCGTTTTACGTCTGTCGCCGCGCGGCATCCCGTTCGATGCCCGCCGCCGTTTTACCCCCCGGAGCCGCCTTGAGTACGCCAGCCACCGACGACTGGGTCGCGCGCAGCCTGCGCGCGGTCTGGCATCCCTGCACCCAGATGAAGCACCACGAGCGCCTGCCGCTCATTCCCGTCGCGCGCGGCGCGGGCGTGTGGCTGTACGACCGCGACGGCCGCCGCTACTTCGACGCGATCAGCTCGTGGTGGGTGAACCTGTTCGGCCATGCGAACCCGGACATCAACGCGGCGCTGAAGGACCAGCTCGACACGCTCGAGCACGCGATGCTCGCCGGCTGCACGCACGCGCCGGCGATCGAGCTCGCCGAGCGGCTGCATGCGCTCACCGCGCGCACGCTCGGCCATGCGTTCTTCGCGTCGGATGGCGCGTCGGCGGTCGAGATCGCGCTGAAGATGAGCTTCCACGCGTGGCGCAACCGCGGCCGCGCGGACAAGCGCGAATTCGTGTGCGTCGCGAACAGCTATCACGGCGAGACCATCGGCGCGCTCGGCGTGACCGACGTCGCGCTGTTCAAGGACGCGTACGACCCGCTGATCCGCAACGCGCACGTGGTCGCATCGCCCGATGCGCGCGGCGCGCTGCCGGGCGAGACGGCCGCCGACGTCGCGGGCCGCGCGCTCGACGGCGTGCGGCGCCTGTTCGCCGAACGCGCGGACCGGATCGCCGCGCTGATCGTCGAGCCGCTCGTGCAATGCGCGGCCGGCATGGCGATGCACGATCCGTCGTACGTGCGCGGGCTGCGCGCGCTGTGCGACGAATTCGGCGTGCACCTGATCGCCGACGAGATCGCGGTCGGCTGCGGCCGCACCGGCACCTTCTTCGCATGCGAGCAGGCCGGCGTCTGGCCCGATTTCCTGTGCCTGTCGAAGGGCATCAGCGGCGGCTACCTGCCGCTGTCGCTCGTGCTCACGCGCGACGACGTATTCGCGGCGTTCTACGACGACGACACGACGCGCGGCTTCCTGCATTCGCATTCGTACACCGGCAACCCGCTCGCATGCCGCGCGGCGGTCGCGACGCTCGACCTGTTCGCGCGCGACGACGTGCTCGCCGGCAACGCGCGCAAATCGGCCGCGATGCGCGCCGCGCTCGCACCGCTCGACGCGCACCCGCAGGTGCGTCACCTGCGCGAGCGCGGCACGCTGTTCGCATTCGACGTCGCGCTCGACGGCGACGCGGCGCGCGGCTTCTCGCGGCGCTTCTTCGAGCGCGCGCTCGAACGCGAACTGCTGCTGCGCCCGATCGGCACGACCGTGTACCTGATGCCGCCATACGTGATGAGCGACGACGACATCGCGTGGCTCGCGCAACGCACGCGCGACACGCTCGACGCGACGCTTGCGGAGGCGGCGTGATGAAGCAACCTTCGCGGGAAACCACCACGCCGCTGCTCGACACGCTGCAGCGCGGCCTCGCCGAGCTCGATGCGCAAGGCCTGCGCCGCGTGCGCCGCACCGCCGACACCGCGTGCGATGCACACATGCGCGTCGACGGCCGCGACATCGTCGGCTTCGCGAGCAACGACTACCTCGGCCTCGCCGCCCATCCTGCGCTCGTCGCCGCGTTCGCGGAAGGCGCGCGGCGCTACGGCTCCGGCAGCGGCGGCTCGCACCTGCTCGGCGGCCATTCGCGTGCGCACGCGACGCTCGAGGACGAACTCGCCGGCTTCGCGGGCGGCTTCTCCGACGCGCCGCGCGCGCTGTACTTCAGCACCGGCTACATGGCGAACCTCGCCGCGATGACGGCGCTGACGGCCAAGCACGCGACGATCTTCTCCGACGCGCTGAACCACGCGTCGCTGATCGACGGGATCCGGCTGTCGCGCGCGAACGTGCAGGTCTACCCGCATGCGGACATGGCCGCACTCGCCGCGCTGCTCGATGCGTCCGACGCCGGCACGAAACTGATCGTCAGCGATACCGTGTTCAGCATGGACGGCGACATCGCGCCGCTCGCCGAACTCGTCGCGCTGGCCGAGCGCCACGGCGCGTGGCTCGTGGTCGACGACGCGCACGGCTTCGGCGTGCTCGGCCCGCAGGGCCGCGGCGCGCTCGCGGCCGCCGCGCTGCGCTCGCCGAACCTCGTGTACGTCGGCACGCTCGGCAAGGCTGCCGGCGTCGCGGGTGCATTCGTCATCGCGCACGAGACCGTGATCGAATGGATGATCCAGCGCGCGCGCAGCTACATCTTCACGACGGCCGCGCCGCCGGCCGTCGCGCATGCGGTATCGGCAAGCCTGAAGGTGATCGGCGGCGACGAAGGCGACGTGCGGCGCGCGCACCTCGCCGCGCTGATCGGGCGCACGCGCGCGCTGTTGCGCCTGACGCGCTGGCAGCCGGTCGACTCGCACACGGCCGTGCAGCCGCTCGTGATCGGCGGCAACGACGCGACGCTCGCCGCCATGCGTTCGCTCGACGCGCACGGCCTGTGGGTGCCCGCGATCCGGCCGCCGACGGTGCCGGCCGGCACGTCGCGGCTGCGCATCTCGCTGTCGGCCGCGCATTCGTTCGACGATCTCGCGCGACTCGAAGCTGCCCTGCTCGAAGCCAGCGAGGCCGCGAGATGAACGCCCCACACGCTCACTTGCTTTGCATGGGACCGGAGTACGCGCTAAAGCGCTACTCCGGATCGACACGTTCGCTGCCCCCCGAGGGGGCGGCGGCCGTCCACGGCCGGCTGCACGGGCGCGGAGCGATGCTCCGCGAATTCCCCGCTACGCCCCTTGGGGCGGCCCGGCGGGAGGCAGCATGAATGCGCCCCTGTCCCTCTTCGTCACCGGCACCGACACCGAGATCGGCAAGACCTTCGTGTCGGCCGCGATGCTGCACGGCTTCGCGCGGCACGGCCTGCGCGCGGCCGCGCTGAAGCCCGTCGCCGCCGGCGCGTATGAACGCGACGGCGTCTGGCGCAACGAGGACGCCGACCAGCTCGACGCGGCCGCGAATGTCGTGCTGCCGCCCGAGCTGCGCACGCCGTTCCTGCTGAAGGCACCCGCCGCACCGCACATCGCCGCCGCGCGGGAAGGCGTGACGCTCGACCTCGACACGATCGTCGCGAGCCACCGCGAAGCGCTGACGCGCGCGGACGTCGTCGTCGTCGAAGGCGTCGGCGGCTTCCGCGTGCCGCTCACCGACACGCAGGACACGGCCGACCTTGCGGTCGCGCTCGGCCTGCCCGTCGTGCTCGTCGTCGGCGTGCGGCTCGGCTGCATCAGCCACGCGCTGCTGACGGCCGATGCGATTCGCCAGCGCGGCCTCACGCTCGCCGGCTGGGTCGCGAACCACGTCGACCCGGCCATGTCGTACGCCGACGAGAACGTCGCGACGATCCGCGACTGGCTCGCGCGCGAGCATCGCGCACCGCTCCTCGGCCGCATCGCGCACCTGCGCCCGGCCGCCCCCGAATCCGCCGCGGCGATGCTCGACATCGCCGCGCTCGTCGACACGCTGCGCCACGCGCGGCATTGACGCCCCGATCCCCGCATTCACGACAGGAAAACCACCATGACCCAAGCCCAGACCGCCGCCGTGCAACCCGACGCGATCCCCGTGGCCGCCCCGGCGCCGCAGCGCTGGCGCGTCGCCGACGTCGTCGCGCTGTTCGAGCTGCCGTTCAACGACCTGATGTTCCGCGCACAGCAGGTGCATCGCGAGCACTTCGACGCGAACGCGGTGCAGTTGTCGACGCTGCTGTCGATCAAGACGGGCGGCTGCGAGGAAGATTGCGGCTACTGCTCGCAGTCGTCGCACCATGAAACGGGACTGAAGGCCGAGAAGCTGATGGACGTCGACACGGTGCTCGACGCCGCGCGCGCGGCGAAGGCGAACGGCGCGAGCCGCTTCTGCATGGGCGCCGCATGGCGCAACCCGAAGGAGCGCCACATGCCGGCGCTGACCGAGATGGTGCGCGGCGTGAAGGAACTGGGCCTCGAGACCTGCATGACGCTCGGCATGCTCGAGGACGAGCAGGCGCAGCAGCTCGCCGACGCGGGCCTCGACTACTACAACCACAACCTCGACACGTCGCCGGAGTTCTACGGCCAGGTGATCTCGACGCGCACGTACCAGGATCGTCTCGACACGCTCGACCGCGTGCGCGATGCGGGCATCAACGTGTGCTGCGGCGGCATCATCGGGATGGGCGAATCGCGCCGCGAACGCGCGGGCCTGATCTCGCAGCTCGCGAACCTGAACCCGTACCCGGAATCGGTGCCGATCAACAACCTCGTCGCGATCGAAGGCACGCCGCTCGAAGGCACCGCGCCGCTCGACCCGTTCGAGTTCGTGCGCACGATCGCGGTCGCGCGCATCACGATGCCGAAGGCGGTCGTGCGCCTGTCGGCCGGCCGCGAGCAGCTCGACGACGCGATGCAGGCGATGTGCTTCCTCGCAGGCGCGAACTCGATGTTCTACGGCGACCAGCTGCTGACGACGAGCAACCCGCAGACGCAGCGCGACCGCGCGCTGTTCGAGCGCCTCGGCATCCGCGCGAGCCAGGCTGACGCGCTGGCGGAGAACGCGTAAGCGGGATCAACCGGCGGGCCGCGCCCGCCAACGAAACAGCCGGAGCCGGGGCATGCCCCGGCTTTTTTTCACCCGATCGCCGGCGCGCGGCTGCAGCGTGCGCGTCACACGTGCGCCGCGGCACCGTCGAGCGCCGCGCGCACGCGCTCGACGCGCTGTTCGTCGACCGGCGCCAGCACCTCGCCGCGCGGCCGCACGCCCGAGCCGAAATGCACCGCGCGCACGCCGGTGGCGCGGACGAAATCGCCGACCGCGTCGATCGTGAGCCCCGAGCCGGCCAGCACCGTGCAGGTCGAGCCCGCCGCCTGCCGCACCAGCCGCGTGATCGTCGCGGCGGCGTCGAGCACCGACGGATGGCCGCCCGACGTCAGCACCGACGTGACGGCCGGCACGCGCAGCAGCGCGTCGAATGCGGCGTTCAGATCGCGCGCGACGTCGAACGCGCGGTGGAACGTGAGCGCGCGCCCGTCCGCGGCGGACGCGATGCGGGCCAGCGCGCCGAGATCGACGTCGCCGCGCGCGTCGAGCGCACCGAACACGACGCCGTTCGCACCGGCCGCGACGGCCGCGCGCACGTCGCGTTCGATCACGCGCAGGTCATCGGCGTCATAGACGAACGACCGGCTGTGCGGCCGCACGATCACGTTGACCGGAATCGGCACGGCGGCCACGACGGCCTCGATCAGGCCGACGCTCGGCGTGAGCCCGCCTTCGGTGATCGCGGTCACGAGCTCGAGGCGGTCGGCGCCCGCGCGGGCGGCGGCCTTCGCGTCGCCGACGGTCGTGGCGATCACTTCGAGGAGGACGGAGGAGGCGGCGGTTCGGTTCATCGGCGGCTCGCGAATCGTCAGGACAATTCGCGCATCCTAGCCGAGCGGCGTGAAGGGCGCCAGCACGACGCCCGCGCTATGCGCTGTCGGCCTCCTCGTCGATCCAGTCGATATCGCCGCACAGCACGTGCTGCGCATCGCCGATGCGCACGGCCACCGACAGCGTCACGCACGGCTGCGCCTCGTTGATCGACAGGTACGGGCGCGTCACCTGCACGCGTCCCGGCTCGGCGATCGCCGTGCGGAAATACGGCCGGCGCAGCCAGTTCGCGCCCTGCGCATCCGCGAGCGGCGAGAAGCGCGCCTCGGCGAGCGCGCGGTCCGCGCGCAGCACGACGTTGCGGCCCGCCTGGCGGCCCCGCGCGTCGAGCAGGAAGCAGCGCGCGGCAGCGTCGAGCGCGAGGAAGTTCCAGCACACCTCGTCGAGCGGCTCGCCGGCCGCCACCCGCTCGGCCGCGCGCTCGAACGCGCGCAGGTACGGCGCGAGCCGCTGCGCGTCGCGCCGCTCGCGCGCTTCGGTTTGCTGACGAAAGCGCTCGGTCAGCTCGCCGATGCAGCCGGTCGCCGTCGCGCTGTCGGGCAGCCCGGGCGCCGGGCGGCCGAAGTAATAGCCCTGCACGAAATCGGCCTCGCACGACAGTGCGATCTGCGCGTCGTGCTCGGTCTCGATCCCTTCGACGAGCACGAGCTTGCCGGCCTCGTGCAGCAGCGTGACGAGCCCGTGCAGGATCGCGGTGAGCCCCGTGCGGTGCGCCGCGTGGGACAGCATGATCCGATCGAGCTTCACGATGTCCGGATTCAGCTGCCAGATCCGCTCGAGGTTCGAGTGACCGGCGCCGAAATCGTCGAGCGCGATCAGGAAACCCTGCGCGCGGAACTCGCGCACGGCGTCGGCGAGCCGCTCGACGTCCTCGGCGCGCTGTTCGAGCACTTCGAGCACGACGCGACGCGGCGGCATGCCGATCCGCTTCAGGTTCGCGAGCAGCGCGGCGGCCTGGAACGGATCGGTGAGCACGCCCGGATGCACGTTGAGGAACAGCCACTCGCGCTCGGCGCCGAGCAGCGCGAAATTCTCGAGATGCAGCGCCTGCGCGAGCCGGTCGAGCTGCAGCAGCTCGCCCTGGCGCGCGGCCTCGCCGAATACGTCGAGCGGCGACACCGCGCGGTCGAGCGCGTCATGCGCGCGCAACAGCGCCTCGTAGCCCACCGCACGCTGGTGCGACAGGCTGAAGATCGGCTGGAACACGGTCGTGAGCGTCAGGTCGCGATGCTGCGTCGCCAGGCGTTCGAGGCCGGAGCTCATCTCCCGCTCGAAACGATACGGCGACGCGGAAGCCGGACGCTCCTGTTGCACGATCGTCATGGCTCCCTCCTGGTGATGCGGCCGAACGCGGCGGGTGTTCGGGATGGCGCGTGCAATGTCATGGTCGAATCCTCGGTTGCCCGGCCGGTGCCGGACGATACGCAAGCATCAAGCAAGCTCCGTGCAAGCGCTGAACACGTGCGCCACGCAGACGTGCGGCGCCGCCGCACCAGCGTGGCGCAGGCGAATGCACCGTTTTCGTGCACGCGCACCGGCGCACTCGAACGCACCCGTCACGCCGTCACGCTACACTCCGTACGCTCGTTTCATTCTCCACAATTGCCGTATCGATGGAAATCGTCTTCACCGTCCTGATCCTGCTGCTCACCGTCGCGCTGTCCGGCGCGGTCACGCGCCTGCTGCCGTTGCGGCTTCCGCTGCCGCTGATGCAGATCGCGTTCGGCGCGATGCTCGCGTGGCCGAAGCTGAACCTGCACGTCACGTTCGATCCCGAGATCTTCATGCTGCTGTTCATTCCGCCGCTGCTGTTCGCGGACGGCTGGCGGATTCCGAAACGCGAGCTGTACCTGCAGCGCCGCGCGATCCTGATGCTCGCGTTCGGGCTCGTGTTCATGACGGTGCTCGCAGTCGGTTACTTCGCGCACTGGCTGATACCCGAGTTGCCGCTGCCGATCGCGTTCGCGCTCGCGGCCGTGCTGTCGCCCACCGACGCGGTCGCGCTGTCGGGCATCGCCGGCAAGGGAAGGATTCCGCCGCAGCTGATGCACATCCTCGAAGGCGAGGCGCTGATGAACGACGCGTCGGGCCTCGTCGCGCTGAAGTTCGCGGTCGCGGCCGCGCTCACGGGCATGTTCTCGCTGCGCGACGCGTCGATCACGTTCGTGATCGTCGCCGCCGGCGGGCTCGCCACGGGCGCGATCGTGGCCTGGCTGTTCAGCGCGCTGTCGACGCGCTTCCTGAACGCCGAGCAGGAAGGCGACCCGGCCCCCGGCATCGTGATGACGCTGCTCGTGCCGTTCGCCGCCTATCTGTTCGCCGAGCACCTCGAACTGTCGGGCGTGCTCGCGGCCGTGTCGGCCGGGATGATGATGAATTACACGAGCTTCTCCCGCAAAAGCACCGTCGCGTCGCGCGTGCGCGCCGAAAGCACGTGGGCGATGATCGAGTTCGTGTTCAACGGCATGGTGTTCATCATGCTCGGGCTGCAGCTGCCGCACATCATCGGCCGCGCGCTCGTCGACGCGCACCACACGAGCGACGCGCTCGTCGGCCGGATGATCTTCAACGTGTGCGCGATGATGCTCGCGCTGTATGCGATCCGCTTCCTGTGGGTCTGGCTGCTGCGCTGGATCGCGAGCCGCCGCGCCGCGCGCCACGGCCTCGCGGGCACGATGGCCGGCGTGCGCACGATCGCGGTGATGACGGTGGGCGGCGTGCGCGGCGCGGTCACGCTCGCGGGCGTGCTGTCGATCCCCGTCGCGCTGTCCGACGGCGCGCCGCTGCCCGGGCGCGACACCGCGATCTTCGTCGCGTCGGCGGTGATTCTCGGTTCGCTGATCGTCGCGGTGATCGGCCTGCCGCTGCTGCTGCGCGGCGTGCGCTCGACACGCAACCCGCTCGCCGACGAGGAGCGCACCGCGCGCGCGGCCGCCGCGCAGGCCGCGATCCGCGCGATCGACTCGTCGCACGACGCGATCTCGGCCGATCTCGACGAATCGGCCGCCGCGCGCTGCGCGGACATCTCGGCACGCGTGATGGACCAGTACCGCCGCCGCCTCGCCGCGCTCGCGGAGGACGGCCCGACACCGCGTGCGCAAGCGCAGCAGACCGAGACGATGGAACTGCAGATGCGGATCGCGGCCGTGCGCGCGGAGCGTTCGGTGCTGTACCGGCTGCGCGGCGAGAGCAAGATTTCCGACGAGACGCTGACGAAGCTGATCCGCGAGATCGACCTGTCGGAAACGGCGCTGTCGACGCGCAAGAAAGGGATCATCTGACGCGGCGGCACGGCTTCCCGCAAAAAAACGGCGACGCGCGAGCGTCGCCGTTGTCACATCCGCGCGGGTTCGCGTTACTTCGCGACGACGACCGGAATCCCCTTCAGCATCCCCGCGCCCTTCATCTCGTCGAGCGCGTGCTGCACGGCCGCGCTCGTCGCCGCATCGATGCCGAGTTGCAGCGCGAGCTCGCGCTCAGCACGCTTCACGCCCGCGAGGTTGCGCACCTTCACGTGACCGAAGCCGCGCACGCGGGTGTGCAGGTCGGCCAGCTGCGCGACCTGCGCCGCATTGCCGGCGGTCGTCGCGGCGAGCGCGCGCGTGAGCGTCGTCTCGTAGTCGTCCGCGAGCGCGCGCTCCATCCCGCGCTCGGCCGTGCGGCCAAACGGATCGAGCCACGTGCCGCGCAGGCCGCGCACGCGCGCGAGCGCGCCGAGCACCGGCCACATCCACTGGCCGAACACGCGCTTCTTCGGCACGCTGCCGTCGCGGCCCGCCTTCGCGACCGTCGGCGGTGCAAGGTTGAACTTCACGCGATAGTCCTGCCCCGGCACGCCTTCGAACTGCGCTTCGAGCGCCGTGCGGAACGCGCCGTCCGCATACAGCCGCGCGACCTCGTATTCGTCCTTCACCGCGAGCAGCCGGTAGAACGTCGTCGCGACCGCGCGCGTCAACGCATCGTCGCCCTTCGCGCGCGCCGCGCTCACCAGCGCACGGTAGCGCTCGACGTAACGCGTGCCGCCGTATGCGTCGAGGCGCGCCTCGCGATCGGCGATCAGCTCGTCGAGCGTCTCCGGCACGACCTGCGCGGCCACCGCGTGACGCGCGTTCCACAATGCGTCGAGGCCTGCGGCGTCGCCGGCCGCCATCCGGCCGATCGAGAACGCGAGCTTGTTCATCGGCACCGCGACGTTGTTCAGCTCGATCGCGCGCATCATCGCGGCGAGCGATACCGGCACGAGACCGAGCTGCCACGCGTAGCCGAGCATCAGGATGTTCGCGCCGATCGGGTCACCGAGGAACTTCGCGGCGAGCGCCTGCGCGTCGCAGCTCGACAGGTAGCCGTCGCCGGCCGCGTGATGCATCTTCTCCAGCAGCGCATCCGCATGCAGGTTCGCGTCGGGGTTCTGCACGAACGATGCGTTCGGAATCCGGTGCGTGTTGACGACGATCCGCGAACGCTCGTGACGCACCGTCTGCAGCGCCTCGGCACTCGCGCCGACGACCATGTCGCACGCGAGCAGCACGTCGGCCTGCTGCGTGTCGATGCGCACCTGGTTCAGCCACCGGTCGCTCGACGCGATCCGCACGAACGACAGCACCGAGCCGCCCTTCTGCGCGAAGCCCATGAAGTCGAGCACCGACGCGCTCTTGCCTTCGAGGTGCGCGGCCATGCTGATCAGCGCGCCGACCGTCACGACGCCCGTGCCGCCGACACCCGTCACGAGCATGTCGTACGGCGCCGCATCGAGATGCGTCGCGGGCACCGGCAGCGCGTCGACGCGCACGGCAAGCGCCGCTTCGTCGAATGCCGCGCCCGCGGCCTTCTTCAGCGCCGCGCCTTCGACCGTCACGAAGCTCGGGCAGAAGCCGTTCACGCACGAGTAGTCCTTGTTGCACGACGACTGATCGATGCGGCGCTTGCGGCCGAGCGGCGTCTCGAGCGGCTCGACCGACAGGCAGTTCGACTGCACGCCGCAATCGCCGCAGCCTTCGCACACCGCGTCGTTGATGAACAGGCGCTTGTCCGGGTCGGGGAATTCGCCTTTCTTGCGGCGGCGGCGCTTCTCGGCCGCGCAGGTCTGGTCGTAGATCAGCACGGTGACGCCCGGTATCTCGCGCAGCTCGCGCTGCACCGTGTCGAGTTCGCTGCGGTGATGGAACGTCGTGCCCGGCGGGAACTGCCCGTGATGGCCGTCGTACTTCTCCGGTTCGTCGGACACCACGACGAAGCGCGACACGCCTTCCGCCTCGACCTGCCGCGCGATCTGCGGCACCGAGATGCTGCCGTCGACCGGCTGGCCGCCCGTCATCGCGACCGCGTCGTTGTAGAGGATCTTGTACGTGATGTTTGTGTTCGCGGCGACCGCCTGGCGGATCGCGAGGATGCCCGAGTGGAAGTAGGTGCCGTCGCCGAGGTTCTGGAACACGTGCTTCGTGTTGGTGAACATCGCGTGCGCGGCCCAGTCGACGCCCTCGCCGCCCATCTGGATCAGGCCCGTCGTGTCGCGCTCCATCCACGACGCCATGAAGTGGCAGCCGATGCCGGCCTGCGCGATCGAGCCTTCCGGCACCTTGGTCGACGTGTTGTGCGGGCAGCCCGAGCAGAAGTAAGGCGTGCGCTTCACCGCGTCCGCCTCGTTCGACAGGATCCGCGGCGCGACGAGATCGACGACGCGTTCGCGGCGATCGAGCGCCGGCTTGTGCCGCGCGAGCCATTCGGCGAACACCGGCAGGATCCGCGACGGCCGCAATTCGCCGAGTTCGGACAGCAGGCAGGCGCCGGCGCCGTCGTGCTTGCCGAACACGCGCGGGCGCGCGCCGTCCGCGCGGTTGTACAGGTAGTCCTTGATCTGCTGCTCGATGACGGGGCCCTTCTCCTCGATCACGAGCACTTCGGCGAGCCCGTCGACGAAGGTCTCGATGCGCGTCATCTCGAGCGGATACGACAGGCCGACCTTGTAGATCCGCACGCCGGCCGCGTCGAGATCGGCGACCGTCAGGTCGAGGCGGCGCAGCGCCTCCATCAGGTCGAGGTGCGCCTTGCCGCAGGTGACGATGCCGACGTTCGCCTGCGCGCTCGGCGCGATCCACTTGTCGATGCTGTTGGTGCGCGCGAAATGGCGCACCGCGTCCAGCTTCGCGGCGAGGCGCGCCTCGATCGTGAGGCTCGGCAGGTCGGGCCAGCGGTTGTGCAGGCCGCCCGCCGGCGGCGTGAAGCCCGCCGGCGCCGGCCATTGCGTCTGCAGCGCGTCGAGATCGACGGTCGAGCCCGACTCGACGGTCTCCGAGATCGCCTTGAAGCCGACCCAGGCGCCCGAGAAGCGCGACAGCGCCCAGCCGTACAGCCCGAACTCGAGCATGTCGGCGATGTTCGACGGGTTCACGACCGGCATGTGCCACGCGATCATCGCGAAGTCGCTCTGGTGCGGCATCGACGACGACACGCAGCCATGGTCGTCGCCCGCCACCACCAGCACGCCGCCGTGCGGCGACGAACCGTACGCGTTGCCGTGCTTCAGCGCGTCGCCGGCGCGGTCGACGCCGGGCCCCTTGCCGTACCACATCGCGTACACGCCATCGACGGTGCGCTCCGGGTCGGCCTCGACGCGCTGCGTGCCGAGCACCGCGGTGCCGCCGAGTTCCTCGTTGATCGCGGGCAGGAAGCGCACGCCGCTGCCGTCGAGCAGTTTCTTCGCCTTCCACAGCTGCTGGTCGACCATCCCGAGCGGCGAGCCGCGGTAGCCGCTGACGAAGCCGGCCGTGTTCAGGCCCTGCGCGGTATCGGACGCGCGTTGCATCAGCAGCAGGCGGACCAGCGCCTGCGTGCCGGTCAGAAAGATCCGGCCGCGCGTGGCGGTCAGGTTGTCGGTCAGGCGGTAGTCGGATAGAGCGGGCGTGCCGTCGACGGGCAGGCGGGCAGTCATGGGGATGTCTCCTGATTGTGCTGTTCTGGGCCGCACACCGGGGCGTCGGGCGACGCCGGCCGGGGCGGCTGGATGGCTCTATTTTTTCGCGGGGAGACGAGAAAGTTTTTTCTCATCTTGCTGAGACCGCACCGGAGTGAGCAAAACTGCGCAGGTTTTGGCCGGGAATTGAGAGAGTTTTCGCGCGGGGTGGTGGGCAGCTGTCGGCGCGTGTCGGGATGGGCGGGCGCGCCGCGTCGAACAGGCGGGGATGAGCGGAAGGCGAACCGCGGGCGCGGCGGCAGGCGCTCGCGGCCCGTGCGACAAGGGTTTGGGCGGGGAAACGGCGCGTGCTCACCCATGGAATACACAGCGTTCGGATTGGTTGCGGGCGGGGGATGTCCACAATGCCGGGGGCTGCCGGCCGGGCGGGCCGACGCACTCACCGTTCGATTGCACAGGGTTTCGAGTGGCATCGGACGCGGGATGTCCACACCGCAACCGGTCCGCCGTTTTAGCGGATTCCGGCACTCACCGTTGAAATCCACAGCGCGAAGAGTCAATGTCGGCGGGAGATATCCACACCGCCGGATCGCTGCCTCACCGATGCGACGTTCGCACTCACCTTGCGGATGCACAGGATTGTGAGTCGATCCGGCAGCACGATATCCACATCCCTGCCCGCCTTCGCGACGTTCCGGAGCGCCGGCACGGGTGTGGATATCGCCGCCCGCAGACACTCGAAACCCTGTGAATTCCGGCGGTGAGCACCGGCCCGCGATCGAACCAGGATGCCGATTCGGGTGTGGACAGCGCGACCCACGACGACTCGAAACCCTGTGAATTTCGACGGTGAGCGATGGCATGCGGTCAAACGAATGCGCCCCGACCCGGGTACGAATCGCTCGACCCACGACGACTCAAAACACTGTGAATGCCAACGGTGAGCGACGGAACGGCGATCGGACGAGGGCGCTGATGCGGGTGTGGATAACGCAACCCACGACCACTCAAGACACTGTGAAACTCAACGGTGAGCGTGGGTGTGCCATCGCACGAAGACACCGATTCGGCGTGAACGGCAGGCGCCCGCAACCGCCCGGCGCCTCGTGCAGCTGGATTCGCGCAGACGCAGCCGGGCAGCATGCACGCGCTCTCACCGCTGGAATACACAGCACGTCGACTGGTTTCGGCGACCGGATATCCACATCGGTGCACGGACTCGAACGGAACGCACCATCGCAAGTGCGGTTAGAATGCGCGACCCTCGAAGCCGCGATCGAAGACCGGGAACGGGCACGCGAGCCGGCACACGGGTCGAGCGGCCGCCGACGCTCACCATTGAAAGACACAGCGCTTCGAGTGCATTCGGTTGCAAGATATCCACATCGCGATACGCGTGCCGATCTATCGCCGATCCGCGCGTGCCGTTAGAATGCGCGGCGCCGCGAATCTCGCGCGATGCCCGGAAGTCCGCGCCAGGCAAGCCCCGCGCGCAACCGGACGTCGGCGGCTCACCCTTCGAAGGCACAGCATTTTTCGTCGTTGCCGGCCCCGGTTGTCCACACGCTGCATCGCGCATCCGGCCGCATGCGGTCACGCTCACCGGTGCAAGGCACAGCGCGCCGAGTGATTTGGGGCCGGGATATCCACAACCGGCGCCGCGCGGAAATTCACCGCCAGCGCGTCGGCAACCTCGGTGCATGCGCCTGCCCCAACCGGTGTCCAATGCCGGGAAGCCCCGTAGATTCGGCCTCCGGCCGCACACTCACCGTTCGCATTCACAGCGTTTCGAGTGGGTGCGAGGGCCGGTTGTCCACATCCGCTCCGCAGCGGGCGGCGCCTGCAAGCGCCCTCACTCGGCAATCGAACGGATGATCCGCGCCGGATTTCCGCCGACCAGCGTATTGGGCGGAACGTCCCGCGTCACGACGGAACCCGCGCCAACGACCGCGTTCTCGCCGACCGTCACGCCGCCGATGATCGTCGCGCCCGCGCCGATCCAGACGTTGTTCCCGATCGCGATCGGGCGGCCGACGACGGCGTCGCGGCGACGGGACGGCTCGACCGGATGGCCTGACGTGATGAGGCTGACGTTCGGCCCGATCATCACGTCGTCGCCGATGTCGAGGCCGCCGAGGTCATAAAACGTGCAGTTCTGGTTGACGAACACGTTGCGGCCGATCCGCGTATCGGCGCCGCCCGTCGCATGGAACGGCGGGATCAGCAGAAAGCCGTCGTCCATCGGCTTGCCGATCAGTTCTCCGAACAAGGTCCGGACTTCATCCGCATCGTCGAACGTCAGGCGGTTGAGCCGCGCGGTGATCGCCATCGCCCGCTTGAGCTCGGCGCGCATCGCGGCCGATTCCGGCGTGCGCCGGGGAATGATCGTGGTGCGTTCGTCGTTCGCCATTCGTTGCTGTTCTCCGTGCGCGATCGAACCGGCACGCGGCGCATGACGGCAGCGCCTGGTTCGCCGCATGCGATCGCATCGCCTTGAATTCAATCATTCGGGCGACCCGCGCGGGGCAACCCGGTTTCCGCGTCTCGCGGCCCGTCGACGACCATCGTCCGGGACCCTGGCAGCCGGCCGGCGACGCTGCCGCACAGTCGGCGGAACAGTGTCGTCGTGTCCGCTTCAGCCGAGCATTCATACATCGATTTCAAACTAGTTAGCATATAACTAGTAAGGTAATGAACATCCGTCGCGCCTGGCTTGGCGGGAAACGCTCCCTCCGCATCCGGCCGAACACACGCTACGCGCCGCCCGTCACCGTGCCACGATTCGCCGCTTTCGCCGCGCGCCCCTGTCCGAACCTCTCCCGCTCGGGTACGCTTGAGCATCCACCGAACCGACACGCACACCCCTACGCGGAGGCGCGATGAAGCTCTACTACTGGCCGAAGACCCGGGCCTTCCGGGCGCTGTGGATGCTGGAGGAAATCGGCGCCGTCTACGAGCTCGTGCCGATCGACCTGCGTTCGCACGAACAGGGCAGCGACGCGTTCATCCAGGTCAATCCGATGGCCAAGCTGCCCGCGC
The DNA here is from genome assembly GCF_003853425.1 of Burkholderia sp. Bp9140. Lineage (NCBI taxonomy): Bacteria > Pseudomonadati > Pseudomonadota > Betaproteobacteria > Burkholderiales > Burkholderiaceae > Burkholderia > Burkholderia sp. Bp9140. The sequence goes on along the minus strand of NZ_QTPQ01000004.1, from coordinate 47,029 downwards.
TCGACGACGGCAGCGAACCGTTCGCCGAATCCGGCGCCGTGCTGCTCTATCTCGCCGACTGCTGCCCGGGCGCCGGGCTCGGCATCGCCCCGGACGATCCGCTGCGCGGTCGCTTCCTGCAGTGGATGTTCTTCACGCCCTCCTGCCTCGAGCCTGCGATGGCCGAGAAATTCACCGGTGCGTCGGGCAATCCGGTCGCATTCGGCTGGGGCAACATCACGCGCGTGCAGCGTGCACTCGCGCAGACACTGGCCCACAGCCGCTGGCTCGTCGGCGACCGCTTCACCGCGGCCGACCTGCTGCTCGCCAGCACGCTGAAGATCGCGTTCGACGCGCACCTGCTGCCGCACGAAGGCGTGCTCGGCGACTATGTCGCGCGCGCCGAGGACCGCGACGGCTACCGCCGCGCGGTTGCCGTCGAACAGCGCGAAGCGGCGCGTCTGCTGCATGCGTGATGCGTGAACGGCGCGGCAGCCGGTGGCGGCGGTCGCGCCCGATTGCCGGCGCCCGTTCGCGCCGGTCGCCCGCAGCCGGTCGCCCGCAGCCGGTCGCCCACATCATGCAGCCGGCCCGGGCGCCTGCGCGGCCGGGCCGGCGTCGACCACCACGCCCGGCGAACCGCGTTCGTCGGTATCGGCGTCGACCGGCACGACCTCGTGAAAATGCGTGTAGTCGATGTGCGTAATGCCGCCTTCGTCGTGCATCAGGTCGACGTAGCGGTGACGCCAGCGAATCTCCGCATGCGCCCATGAGTAGCGCGCCTGCATGACCTGTGCGGTCGTCTCGTCGGAACCCTCGATCGTGATCAGCAGCGACGCGTCGCGCGCGGCGAGCGATTCGGCCGTCTCGCCGAACAGCGGGCTCGTTTCGTCGATCACGTGCATCAGGTTCCAGCCGAGCAGGAAGATCGGATGCTCGTTGCGCACGAGCGGCAGGTCGTGGATCTTGCGCAGCGTATAGCCCTCGTGCGTGCCTTCGACGCGCATCAGCCGCAGTTTCGCCTGTGCTTCGGCGATCACGTTCTGGCGTGCGTTCGCGGCGCGCACCATCAGCGTCATCCGCCCGTTCAGCGGGCGCACGATCGCATAGCGCGCGAACAGGATCTTCGCCTGCGGCCGCGAGAACCGCGCGAACACGAGGCCGGTGGCCAGCGCGATGCCCGACATCCCGATGAAGATCTCGAAGGTCGAGACGAGGTGCGCGTAGACGGTGCGCGGATGCATGTCGCCGTAGCCGACCGTCGCGAGCGTCTCGACGCTGAAGAAGAACGCACCGCCGAACCCGGCCGGCGACTGGTTCGCGATCGGCGCGTCGCCGAGCAGGTAAAGCGCCGCGAAGCCGCCGTTGAGCAGCAGGAACAGCACCGCGAGCGACAGGAAGAACACGGGCCAGCTCACCGTCAGCGCACGATGATAGAGATCGCGCCAGCCGAGCGGCGGCATCCCGTACGCGATCACGGGGCGGGTGCCCGACCAGAGCTTGCGGCCGCGGCCACGGGAGACGGGGGAGGACGAATCGACGTTCATCGCGCGAGGCCGGAAGCAGGGAGGCGATGAGCGTAGCACGCGGAGGCGGCGGCCGTTTTCACGCCGCGATGCGAACCTCCGCCGCGCGGCGTGAAACCGGAAACCGGAAGCCGACCGCATGGGCCGGCCTCGCGGTCATCCTGCCGGCCCGCGGCGGGCGCCGTGCCTACTTGCGGTCGACGATCACGCGGTCGAACGTGCCGCCGTCGGCGAAGTGGGTCTTCTGCGCGTTCGCCCAGCTGCCGAATACCTGCTCGACGCTGAACGTCTTCAGCGGCTTGAACTCGGCCGCATGCTTCTTCAGCACGTTCGCGTCGCGCGGGCGCAGATGGTGCTGCGCGACGATCTCCTGCGCCTGGGGCGTGTACAGGTAGTCGAGATACGCCTGCGCGACCTTGCGCGTGCCTTTCTTGTCGGCGACCTTGTCGATCACGGCGACGGGCGGCTCCGCGAGGATGCTCGCCGACGGGTACACGGCGTCGAATTCCGCGCCCGACGCGCCGGTGTCCATCAGCGCGACTTCGTTCTCGAACGTGACGAGCACGTCGCCGATGCCGCGCTGCGTGAAGGTCGTCGTCGCGCCGCGGCCGCCCGAGTCCAGCACCGGCACGTTGCGGAACACCGCCTTCTCGAAGTCGAGCGCCTGCTGGTCGGTCGCGCCCTTCTGCTTCTGGTAGCCCCACGCGGCGAGATACGCGTAGCGGCCGTTGCCCGACGTCTTCGGGTTCGCGATGATCACCTGCACGCCCGGCCTCGCGAGATCGCTCCAGTCCTTGATCGCCTTCGGGTTGCCCTTGCGCACGAGGAACACCATCGTCGTCGAGTACGGCGAGCTGCTGTCGGGGAAGCGCGTGCGCCAGTCCTTCGGCAGCAACTGGCCGCGCTCGGCGAGCAGGTCGATGTCGTTCGGCTGGTTCATCGTCACGACGTCGGCCTGCAGCCCTTGCAGCACCGACAGCGCCTGCGCGCTCGACGCGCCGTGCGACTGCTTGATCGTCACCGTTTCGCCGGTCTGCTGCTTGTACGCGGCGGCGAAGCTCGCGTTGATGTCCTTGTACAGCTCGCGCGTGACGTCGTACGACACGTTCAGGATCGACGTGTCCGCGTGCGCGGCCGTTGCCGCCACGACCAGCGCCGCCGCCGCGCCCGTGTGAAGCCAGCGGCCGATCCCCTTGATGCTTGCCATCGTGATATGCCCCGTTTCCAGTGGTGGTGAATGTGCGTGACGGCACGCGTACGCGCTGTCATCGAAACGTAAGCGGGCATTCTAGCGGCCGGGCGCGGCACGCTTTCCAATCTGTCGTGCAAAGCAAATCTCGAATCCTGCTAAACGGCGCGCATCGCTCGCGTGCGCGCCGGATCCGGTGTTAAGATCGCCGCTCAGCCCTTTCCACGGTTCATCCATGTCCGCTGCCCTGCGCTCGCCCTCGATCCTTGCCGCCATCGCGGCAGGTGCGCGCGCGGCCGGGCTGAAACTGAAAAAACGACTCCTCGACTGACGGGGACGTCGCGTCCCGTCAGGCGAATGCCGGACGGGATGCCCGCAGGTCGTTTCTTTCTCCTTGCTCGCACGCCTCGCTCCGGCACTCCGCCGGCGGAACGGTTCCTTCCCACTCCGTTTCCACCATGAGGCTTTGCATGCACACACGTTTCGAAGGTATCTGGCTGCCGCTCATCACGCCGTTCCACGACGGCGAGGTCGACCACGGCGCACTCGCGCGACTCGCGCGTCACTATGCGGCGGCCGGCATCGCGGGTTTCGTCGCGGGCGCGACGACCGGTGAAGGCGTGCTGCTCGACGCGCGCGAACAGGACGCCGTGTTCGCGACGCTGCGCGATGCGGTGCCCGGCCTGCCGATCGTCGTCGGCCTCACCGCGAGCGCGACGCACTTCGCGGCCGCCCGCGCACGCGAACTCGCCGCGCTGCGACCCGACGGGCTGCTCGTCACGCCGCCCGTCTACGTTCGGCCGACGCAGGACGGCATCCGCCGCCACGTCGAGGCGATCGCCGACGCGGCCGACCTGCCGGTCCTCGTCTACAACATCCCGTATCGCACCGGCGTGAACGTCGAGCTGGAAACGCTGCAGGCGCTCGCGCGCGACCCGCGCGTTGCAGGCATCAAGGAATGCGGCGGCACGCTCGAGCGGATGAGCCGGCTCGTGCACGACACGCCGCTCGCGATTCTCTCCGGCGACGACAACCAGAACTTCGCCGCGCTGTGTGCCGGCGCGCATGGCGCGATCGCCAGCAGCGCGCACGTGCTGCCCGAATGGCATGTGCGCATCCACGCGCTGCTGCGCGACGGCCGGCTCGCCGACGCGCGACGGCTGTCGGTCGCGCTGCAGCCGCTGGTTGCAGCGCTGTTCGCGGAGCCGAATCCGGCACCGGTGAAGGCGGTGCTGGCTGCGCAGGGGTGGTGCGAGGACGGGTTGCGGTTGCCGTTCGTGCCGGCGAGCGAGGGGTTGCGGGAGCGGCTGGGCAAGCTGTGTGCGGCGCTGGAGGCGTCCGCGCACGTTGTCGCGGCAGCGTAGGATTTCGCTCCCGAAACTGTTTCAGACCGTCAAAATTCTCGACGAGCCATACTGAGCAAGATGGCCGTCGGCAGTGGTGAGCAGCATCGGTTCGCTCCAGGCCCGCGCGACCAGCAGGCGGTCGAACGGGTCGCCATGGTAATCAGGAAGATGACGTACGGCCGCACCGGGTGCGGCCCGAACCGGCAGTTCGCGATATTGGCTCGCGTTGATCTTGTCGACCAACCGGTCCACATCGATGTCCAGCTTCCCCTTCCCGGCCTTGATCGCCACTTCCCATATGCTTGTGCTGCTGACGAACACTTCGTCAGCCGAATCAATCAGCCTGCGAGCGCGAGCGCTCAGCTTCGGATTATTCGCAACCATCCAGAGAAAGATGTGCGTATCGAACAAAAGCCGCATGACTTCCCTTCGAATTCGGCGAGCTCCTCGGCAGAAAGCGGTGCGTCGAAATCATCCGCAATCCATATCTGCCCCTCAAGCGCGCCGTACGGATGAATCGGCCTGAGCGGCACGAGCCGGACCGACTGCTTGCCATGCTGCGTAATCACGACGCGTTCGCCGGCGATCGCGGCGTCGAGAAGCCGCTGAAGATCGAGCGTGGCTTCGGGCACAGTGGCAACTTGCATGATGGCCTCCATTGAGTGATCCACCATTGTCACGACATTCGCCCCATCCCTCCAATAGGCCGAACGTCCAGCCAACCGCACGCGTGTCGATCGATATCACGCCGCCAGCCCCGCCACCTCCCCCGCCGTCGCGTCCCGCACCGCCTGCGTGACGATCCGCGCGAGCCGCTCGACGGTCGGCGTCGCCGACGACGTACGCCGCAGCAGCATCAGCGGCAGGCTCGGCAATGCCGGCAGCCCAAACGACGCCGCGTCGAGCACGCGCACCGACGCGGGCAACCCGTAGTGCGAGCGCACGGTCAGCCCGAGGCCGGCCGCCGCCGCGGCCCACAGCCCGGCCAGGCTCGGCGTCGTGAACGCGACGCGCCACGGCACGCCCGCGCGGTCGAGCGCGTCGGTCGCCGCGCCGAAGAACCGGCACGGCCGGTCGAACACCACGAGCGGCAGCGGCTCGCCGGACGCGCGCGCCGCCTGCATGCCCGCGTCGCGGTCGTCGGCCGCCTCCGCCTGTTCGCCGCCGTCCGGCATGCCAAAGCCGCCCGCGCCCACCGCCGCGATCCACTGCATCGGCACCTGCGCGATCGCGTCGCTGTCGATGCCCGCGCGCGACACCAGCGTCGCCGACGCCGGGTCGCCCCAGACGAGCGCGAGATCGAGCTGGTTCGCGTCGAGCCGCTCGAGCAACTCGGCATTGCGTGCGACGCGCGCCTCGATCCTCACCTTCGGATGCGCACGCGCGAAACGCCCGAGCACGCCGGGCAGGATTGCTTCGCCAAAATCCTCCTGCAGGCCGACCCGCACCCAGCCGTCGAGATTCACGCCGCGCACGGCCGCGGCCGCTTCGTCGTTCAGCTCGATCATCCGCCGCGCATAGCGCAGCATCGCGTCGCCGGCGTCGGTCAGCGCGAGTCCGCGCCCGGACTTCACGAACAGCGGCGTGCCGGCCTGCTCCTCGAGCTTGCGGATCTGCGCGCTCACCGCCGACGACGAACGCGCGACGCGATCGGCCGCCTTCGCGAAGCTGCCGAGATCCACGCCCGCGACCAGACTGCGCAACGCTGCAACGTCGAAGTTCGGCCGGGCCAGTGTGGCGTCGGGCGCCGCGCCATGGGCATTGTCTTGTCCGGACATCTCAACCATCCCATTTTATCGAACGATTTATCAAAAACTTTCCGATTTTCAGGATGAATGTAGGTCCGCACACTGACGATGTCAATTTCCGAACGGGCTCTGTCGTCATGGATACCTCCTGCCTCGCTTCCCCGTCCTCGCCCCCGCGCGACGCGCGCGGCCCGGCCCATCGCTGGCGCGTGCTCGCGGCCGGCGTCGCCGCGAACATGAGCTTTTCCGCGGCCGCGGCCGGCATTCCGACCACCGCCGTGTGGATGCGCGCTTCCTATCACCTCGACAACGGCACGCTCGGCCTCGTGCTCGGTGCGCTCGGCTTCGGTGTCGCGCTATCCGAGCTGCCGTGGGGGATCGCCGCCGACCGCTTCGGCGATCGCCGCGTGCTGCTCGGCGGCCTCGTCGCGACGGCCGCGATGCTGGCGCTGATGGTGGGCACGATCGTCCCGACCACGCATGCGGCGCCGCCGCTCATGCGCGTCGTCGCGGCGATGTGCTGCGTCGGCCTGCTCGGCGGCAGCGTAAACGGATCGAGCGGACGCGCGGTGATGCGCTGGTTCGGCGAGCGCGAACGCGGGCTCGCGATGAGCATCCGCCAGACGGCCGTGCCGCTCGGCGGCGGCGTCGGTGCGGCATTGCTGCCGTCGCTCGCGTCGCATGCGGGCTTCGCGGCCGTGTATGGCGCGCTGATGCTGCTATGCGCCGGCTCGGCCGCGCTGACGTGGCGCTGGCTGCACGAACCGCCCGACGCGCCGGCCGCCGCTCCCGCTCCCGCTCCCGCTCCCGCCCCCGCCACCGCCACCGCCACCGCCACCGCCACCGCCACCGCCACCGCCACCGCCACTGCCACCGCCACCGCGAGCCGCCTGTCCGGACAGCAACCGCCTGCCGCGCCCACGCGCAGCCCCCTTGCGAGCGGCCGCGTCTGGCGCATCGTGCTCGGCATCGGCGCGCTATGCGCGCCGCAGTTCGCGGTACTCACGTTCGCGACCGTATTCCTGCACGATTTCGGCCGGCTCGGTCTCGCCGGCATCAGCGCGGCGATGGTCGCGCTGCAACTCGGCGCAATGGTGATGCGGGTCTGGAGCGGCCGCCATACCGACCGGCACGGCAACCGCCGTGCATACCTGCGCGGGTCGGTCTGCGTTGCGGCCGGATCGTTCGCGCTGCTCGCGGCCGCCACCGCCGGCAGCCCGCACGTGCCGCTCGCCGCGATCGTCGCGATTCTCGTGTTCGCCGGCGTCTGCGTATCGGCATGGCACGGCGTCGCGTACACCGAACTCGCGACGCTCGCCGGCACGAACCACGCGGGCACCGCGCTCGGGATGGCGAACACGGTCGTCTATCTCGGGCTGTTCGCCACGCCGCTCGCGATTCCGCCGCTGCTTGCCGTCAGTTCGTGGAGCGTGGTATGGCTCGCGACCGCGCTGATCGCCGCCGCGACCTACCCGCTGTTTGCGCGATGACGCGCGAGCACTTCTGCCGATTGCCGTAGCCGCGCGACACGGTCAGAACTTGTACACGGCCGACAGCATCGCCGAGCGGCCGTCGCCGAACTCGACGGCCGACGATCGCGATTCGCTTCCCGACACTTGTCGCACGCGCTCGACATACGCGCGGTCGAACAGGTTGTCGAGATTCAACTGGAAACGCAGCCGGCGGTTCACGTCGTAGCCGGCCATCAGGTTGTGCACCCAGTACGCGCCAAGCTTGCCGTCGCCTTGCGACGTCACGTTGCGCCGGCCGACGAAGTGCGAGCCGTAGCCCACCGTCCAGCCGGCCGGCAACCGATAGGTCGTCCATAGATTGAACGCGTGCCGCGGCGTGTTGCCGAGCGCCTGCCCGTCGCGGCGCGGCGAAGACGGCGAACTCAGCGTGACGCTCGCCAGATACGTGTAGTTCGCGAACACGTCCCAGCGTGGCGTCACCTTGCCGGCCGCGCCGAACTCGACGCCGCGCACGCGCTGCCGGCCCGCGAGCGCGTAGCTGCCGTCGGCCATCCGTTCGCGCGCGTTCTTCTTTTCGGTCTGGAACAGCGCGCCGTTCAGCGCGACGCCCGCGAGCCCCTCCCATTTCGCGCCGAGTTCGAAGCTCTCGTTCTTCTCCGGCGCGAGCGCGCCCGTCGCCGCACTCACACCGGAGCCCGTGGTCACGAGAAACTCGGCGGACGGATTGAACGACGTGCCGTACGCGAAATACGCGCGGCTGTTGTCGGTCGGCTTGAACACGAGCCCCGCGCGCGTGCTCAGGTGCCGGTCGGCGCTGTCCGCGCGCTCGGTGGGCTTGCCGGCCGGCGTGCCTTCCGAGCGGCCGTCGATCCAGTCGTGCCGCAGCCCGACGTCGACATCCCAGTATCGGCCGAGCGCGATCGTGTCGAACGCGTAGAGCGCCTTCACGATGAGCGCCGTATCGTTGCGCGCGCTGTCCTGGCGCCGCGCGGGGCCGCGCCACTCGCCGGGCGGCGCGGCGAGCGGGAAGCCACCGGCCGGATAGAACCGGTTGAGCCCGTACGAATAGGTCGTGCGGCCGTACGTTTCCCGCGAGATCTCGAAGCCGGCGACGAGCGTATGCCCGACCCCGAACGTGCCGAACGTACTCGTGAGGTTCGTCTGGTTCGCCCACATCGCCGTCGATGCATCGCGGCCGTAGCCCTGCGGCCCGGCCGGCTTGTAGCGCCCGGGCGGCAGCCCCTGCAGGTTCACGTGCGATGCGGAGATCACCGTGTCGCGATTCAGGTGCGCATAGCGGCTCAGGTTCTGCAGCTTCAGGTTCGACAATACGTCGTGTTCGGCCTTCACGGTGAACGCATCGGCCGTGATGCGTTCGCGGTCGAGGTTGCGCCAGCCGAAATAGCTGTCGCGTGCGACGCCGGCCAGCACCCGGCCATTGCGCGCGGGCAGCCCGTAGTCGGGCAGGTTGTTGTCGTATTGGTGAAAATACCCGAGCGTGACGCGCGTCGGCGTACCCAGGCCGAACGCGAGCGACGGCGCGACGCCCCAGCGCCGCTTGCGGATGTCGTCGCGGCCCGGCACGTCGTTGACGTGCGCCATCGCGTTCAGGCGGAACGCGGCCCTGCCGTCGGTGCCCGGCAGCGGCCGGTTCGTATCGAGCGTCACGCGCCGATAGTCGGACGTGCCGAGCATCGTGCCGGCCTCGGTGAATGCACCGGCCTTCGGCGCCTTGCTGACCAGGTTCACCGAGCCGCCCGTCGTGCCCGCGCCGCCGAACACCGAGTTCGGCCCCTTGATCACCTCGACCGCCTCGATGTTGAACAGGTCGCTGCGATTGTTCTGCGCGCTGTCGCGCAGGCCATCGAGCTGCAGGTTCGCGCTCGCGCCGAAGCCGCGGATGTTGAACATGTCGCCCGACCCGCCGCCACCCTCCCCCGCATTGAACGTGATGCCCGCGACATTCGACAGCGCTTCGCGCAGGCTCAGCGCCTGCTGTTCGTCGAGTACCGCGCGCGGCACGACGGTGATGGTCTGCGGCACGTCGAGCAGCGGCGTCGCGTATTTCGCGGAGCCCGACCGGTCGACGCGCGAACCGGCGTCGCGATCGCCGTGAACGAAGATCGGGCTCAGGTGCGGCGCTTGCCGCGGATCGCCCTCTTCCGCGCATGCCGTGCCGGCCGCACAGGTCATCATCGCGAATGCGACGGACGCGGTCGCGCGGCGCGGCGGCGTCGCGCTCGACAGAATGCAACGACTCATGTTCACTCCACTCCATTGATGAGAATGATTCTCATTCAAATGGAATGGGCTCGACATGGCAATTGGACACGTCCGAACTTCGTGATCCGAACGAACCGCCGAACGAAACGGCCATGCCGCCGGACGGCCGCGTCAGCCGCCCTCGCGCGCCAACGCGCGCCGGCCGGTCTCGTGCGCGCGACGCTGCTGCGTCATCCCGCGCAGCGGTGAGAACCGTGGTTCCAGGCCGCGCGGCTCGACCTCACCGGGTCGGCGCGCGCGCCGCGCTTCACCGCTGCGAACGCGTTGATCGACGCGACACTGAAAGGACGCGGCGTCGCGCTCGCGCGCCGCTCGCGGATCGAACCCGAACTCGCGGCCGGCACGCTCGTGCGCGTGTCGACCGCGCGCGTGCCCGACGAGTAGGCGCACTACGTCGCGTGGCGTCACGGTCATCCGCACGAAGCGGCGATCCGCACGTGGCTCGACTGGCTGCGCAGCGAAGTGCGGCGCAGGACGCCGCGACGCTGAGACACGGCACTCGCATGCGCGTCGAAGCGCGCGAAAGCATTTGGTCGGCTCGACGAAAGCCATTCGCGATCATGCTCCGGTCGCAAACGATTCACCGAATCGTCGCATCGCAGCGGCATACTCGAAAACGTTTCCCGATCCGCCTGCCAGGAGAGAAGTCATGCGTCGCGTTGCCCTCGTCGTCGTTCTGTGTGCCGCCACCTTCGTCGCCGCCTGCAGCGACGACGCGCCGCACGACGCGCATACGGCCGACGCCTCGCAGCAGGCTGGCGCATCGTCCGGTTCCGCGAGTGCGTTCAACAGCGACGCAAGCGCGAACCCGAACGCCGCCGCGTCCGAGGCCGCGCCGCTCGCGCCGCCCGTCGTCCACTACCCGCCCGACGACGACGACGACGCCAAGCCCGCGACGAACGCGGGCGCGTCCGGCGTCGCCGCATCATCGCCGCACTGATCCCGCCGCACTGATCCCGCCGCACCTGTTCCTGTCCCCGATCGCAGAACCGAGGTGAAATAACATGACGTCATCCAGCCGCCGGCGTTTCCTGCATACCGTCGCACAATCCGCGGGCGCGGCCGTCGCGCTCAACGCGTTCCCCGAATCGATCCGCCGCGCGCTCGCGATTCCGGCCGCGCGCGGCACCGGCACGATCCGCGATGTCCAGCACATCGTCGTGTTCATGCAGGAAAATCGCTCGTTCGACCATTACTTCGGACACCTGCGCGGCGTGCGCGGCTACAACGACCGCTTCCCGATCCCGCTGCCGGACGGCAAGCCGGTGTGGTACCAGCCGTCGAAGGAAGACCCGGCGAAACCCGTGCTGCCGTTCCGGCTCGACACGAAGACGACCAGCGCGCAGTGCCTCGGCGCGCTCGATCACTCGTGGGCGAAGACCCACGCGGCGATCGACGGCGGCCGCTACGACCAGTGGCCCGCGAACAAGACCGACATGACGATGGGCTATCACGTGCGCGAGGACATCCCGTTCCACTACGCGCTCGCCGATGCGTTCACTGTGTGCGACAACTACTTCTGCTCGCTGCCGGGGCCGACGCACCCGAACCGCTCGTACCTGATGACGGGCACGGTCGATCCGACCGGCAAGTTCGGCGGCCCGCTGCTCGACAACGCCGACTACGTCGACGGCGACCTGCCGCCCGCGTACCAGCTGCTGTCGTGGACGACCTTCCCCGAACGGCTCGAGGCGCACGGCGTGTCGTGGCAGATCTACCAGCAGGGGCTCACCTGGGCCGATCCGTACAACGGCAACTACGGCACGAACATCCTGCAGAACTTCACGAACTTCATCAACGCGAAACCGGGCTCGTCGCTGTACCAGCGCGCGCAGACGGTGCGCACGCTCGACAACCTGAAGGACGACGTGATCAACGACCGGCTGCCGCAGGTGTCGTGGCTGCTGCCGCCCGCCGTGTTCTCCGAGCATCCGAAATACACGCCCGCGTACGGCGCGAACTACACGTCGCAGATCCTCGACGCGCTGACGTCGAACCCGGACGTGTGGGCGAAGACCGTGCTGTTCATCATGTACGACGAGAACGACGGCTTCTTCGATCACGTCGTGCCGCCGCAGCCGCCGACGTCGGCCGCGCAGGGCGCCTCGACCGTGACGACCGACGGCGAGCTGCATACCGTCGTGAACCCCGGCCGCGGCGGCAGCTACACCGCCGACGGGCTGCCGTACGGCCTCGGGCCGCGCGTGCCGATGACGATCGTGTCGCCGTGGTCGAAAGGCGGCTTCGTGTGCTCGCAGGTGTTCGACCACACGTCGGTGATCCGCTTCATCGGCGAGCGCTTCGGCGTCGACGAGCCGAACATCACGCCGTGGCGCCGGACCGTCTGCGGCGACCTCACCGCCGCATTCGACTTCCGCTCATCCGACGCGACGTTCCCGTCGCTGCCCGATACGAGCCAGTACCGTTCGACCGCCGACCAGCAATGCACGTCGCAGCCCGCGCCGACCGTGCCCGCGACGCCGTCGCCGATCGACCCGCAGGAACCCGGCGTGCGGCCCGCACGCGCGCTGCCCTACGAACTGCATGTGAATGCGAGCCTCTATGGCGGCAACACGCTGCGCATCGAGTTCGCGAACCGCGGCAACCAGGGTGCGCACTTCCAGGTGTACGCGACGAACCGCACCGACGGCCCGTGGCGCTACACGGTCGGCGCACGCCGCGTGCTGCACGCGGACTTCGACCTGGCGGAGACGAACGGTGCGTACGCGTTCTCGGTGTACGGGCCGAACGGCTTCGTGCGGATGTTCGCGGGCAACGTGTCGGCCGCGACCGCGCGCCGCCGCAACCAGGCGCAACCGGAGGTCAAGGCCGGCTACGACATCGCGAACGGCAACCTGTACCTGAAGCTGCGCAACCATGGCGCGGGTCACGTCACGCTGACGCTGGCCGACAACGCGTACGGCACGCCCGCGCGCCAGGTGACGCTGCACGGCGGCGACGAACACGTCGAGCAATGGGCGCTCGCGTCGAGCCACCACTGGTATGACGTGACGGTGAGCGACGGCGCGAACGGCACGTTCTCGCGCCGCTTCGCGGGCCACGTCGAGAACGGCCGGTCGAGCTACTCGGATCCGGCCGCGGTGCGGCCCGTCTCCGCGTCGTAAGCGCGGCGGCACGACGTTGCGCGGCGCTCGCCGCGCAGCGCGTGCCTGATGGTGTCAGATCGCGTGCGCAAGCGCGCGGTCGACGAGCGCGGCGTCGAAGCCGTCGTCCGCGTCGCGAAAGCGCAGCGGCGCCGCGCAATGCACCAGCGTGTCGATGAAGTACTTCGCGCGCGGCCACGGCCCGAAGCCGGCCGCGGTGTTGATGTGTCCCGCGTCGCCGAGGTTCACGAACGCGCTGCCGAGCCGCTGCGCGAGCGTGCGCGCATCGGCGAGCGGCATCCACGGATCGGTCTCGCTGCCGATCACGATCGACGGCACCGCGAGCCGGCGCGCGTCGAACGGCCCCGCGAACGTGAATTTCTGCGGACTGGCCGGGGCGACGAGCAGCACGCCCGCGACGTCGGCCGCCTGCGGCCATTGCGCGAGCGCATGCGCGGCCGCGAGGCAGCCGAAGCTGTGCGCGGCCAGCACGAACGGGCCGCGCTCGCGCTCGAGCAGCGCGCGCACGGACTGCGCCCAGCGCGCGAGGTCGGGGGCGTCCCAGTCGGCCTGCTCGACCCGCAGCGAACGCGGGAACTGCCGCTCCAGCCAGCTCTGCCAGTGGGCGCCTTCACTCCCGTGCAGGCCCGGAACGGTCACGAGCCGCGGCGGCCACGCCGATTTGCTGCATGCGCGCATGATTGCCCTCGCTTGCTTTGCTTGGAGACGAGGTTCGATTGTGGCGCGCCGCGCGCGGCGGCCGAACCAATATTTTGTGCTTTGCTTTTGCGCGGGACGGCCACCGGGAACGGCCGCGCGGCACGGGCCGGCAGCCTCGCGGCGGCGCAACGCGCCGCGAAACCGTAGAATGTGGGCTTCCCGCTTGCCATGCATCGGATCGAACCGGGCGCCGCCGCGCCGGGTTCGATCGACAGGAGACGTCCGATGTCCGCTACGCCCGCCGGCGCGCTGCGCCCGTTCCATCTCGCCTTTCCCGTGTCGAGCCTCGCCGGCGCGCGCGCGTTCTACGGCGGCCTGCTCGGCTGCCCGGAGGGCCGCAGCTCGGACCAATGGGTCGACTTCGATTTCTTCGGCCACCAGCTCGTCGCGCACCTCGCGCCGGACGAAACCGGCAAAAGCGCGGTGAATCCGGTCGACGGCGACGACGTGCCCGTGCGCCACTTCGGCGTCGTGCTGTCGATGGACGAATGGCATGCGCTCGCCGACAAACTGAAGGCCGCGCACACGCGCTTCGTGATCGAGCCGCACATCCGCTTCAAGGGCGAGGTCGGCGAGCAGGCGACGATGTTCTTCCTCGATCCGTGCGGCAACGCGCTCGAGTTCAAGGCGTTCGCCGACATCGGCCAGCTGTTCGCCAAGTAAGCGCATGAAGATCCTGTTCTACTCGCCGCAGCAGGAAGCCGGCGCGTGGCGCGACGCGATCGCGCAGGCACTGCCCGACGCGGAGCTGCGCGCGTGGCAGCCGGGCGACACGGCCGCCGCCGACTACGCGCTCGTGTGGCGCGCGCCGCGCGAGCTGTTCGCGCCGCGCGACGGCCTGCGTGCGATCTTCAATCTCGGCGCGGGCGTCGACGCGCTGCTCGCGCTCGACCGCGCGCATCCCGGCACGCTGCCGCGCGACGTGCCGCTGGTGCGCCTCGAGGATTCGGGCATGGCGCGGCAGATGATCGAATACGTGACGCACGCGGTGCTGCGCTACCTGCGCCGCTTCGACGAATACGAGGCGCTGCAGCGCGAGCGCCGCTGGCAGGTGCTCGAGCCGCATCCGCGCGCGCGCTTCACCGTCGCCGTGCTCGGCCTCGGCGTGCTCGGCGCACAGGTCGCGCAGGCGCTCGCGGCGCTCGGGCTGCCGGTGCGCGGCTACAGCCGCGGCCCGAAGCGGCTCGACGGGATCGAGACCTTCGCGGGTGACGACGCACTCGACGCCTGCATCGACGGCGCGAAAGTACTCGTGAACCTGCTGCCGAGCACGCGCGACACCGACGGGATCCTGTCGGCGCGCACCTTCGCAAAGCTGGCGCCGGGCGCGTACCTGGTGAACGTCGCACGCGGCGCGCATCTCGTCGAAGCCGACCTGCTCGACGCGCTCGCGAGCGGCCAGGTCGCCGCCGCGACGCTCGACGTGTTCCAGCACGAGCCGCTGCCGGTCGACCACCCGTTCTGGCATGCGCCGCGCATCACGATCACGCCGCACTGCTCGGCCGAGACGCTGCGCGACGAAGCCGTCGAACAGATCGCCGGCAAGATCCGCGCGCTCGAGCGCGGCGAGCGTATCGGCGGCGTCGTCGACTACGCGCGCGGCTACTGAATTCCGCCCTACACAAAACTGGAGACAACCATGACGTTCCCCACCGCCGTCAAGATCGTCGAAGTCGGCCCGCGCGACGGGCTGCAGAACGAACAGACCTTCGTGCCGACCGACGTGAAGATCGCGCTCGTCGACCGGCTGTCGCGCGCCGGCTTCCGCAACGTCGAGGCCGCGTCGTTCGTGTCGCCGAAATGGGTGCCGCAGATGGCCGACGGCGCCGACGTGATGGCCGGCATCGAGCGTCGCGCGGGCACCGTGTATTCGGTGCTCACGCCGAACCTGAAAGGCTTCGAGAATGCGCTCGCCGCACGCGCCGACGAAGTGGTGATCTTCGGCGCGGCGAGCGAGGCGTTCTCGCAGCGGAACATCAACTGCAGCATCGCCGAGAGCATCGCGCGCTTCGAGCCGGTCGCGAAGGCCGCGAAGGATGCCGGCCTGCGGCTGCGCGGCAGCGTGTCGTGCACGCTCGGCTGCCCGTACCAGGGCGACGTGCCGGTCGCATCGGTCGTCGACGTGGTCGAGCGCTTCGCCGCGCTCGGCTGCGACGAGATCGACATCGCCGACACGATCGGCGTCGGCACGCCGAAGCGCACGCGCGAAGTGCTCGCGGCCGTCACGCGCGTGTTTCCGCGCGAACGGCTGTCGGGCCACTTCCACGACACCTACGGCCAGGCGCTCGCGAACATCTACGCGGCGCTGTTCGAAGGGATCGAGATCTTCCACGCGTCGGTCGCCGGCCTCGGCGGCTGCCCGTACGCGAAGGGCGCGACCGGCAACGTCGCGACCGAGGACGTGCTGTACCTGATGCAGGGCCTCGGCATCGACACCGGCATCGACCTCGCGCAGGTGGTCGCCGCCGGCGACTTCATCTCGACCGCGATCGGTCGCGCGAACGCATCGCGCGCCGGCCGCGCGCTGCTCGCCAAGGCGCAGAGCGCGGCCGACACGCCGAACTGCGTCTGACCCCGACACTCACGGATTCCCCATGACGACACCTGCTTCATTCGACTCCCTCCCCGATTCCGCGCGACGCGTCGCGCTGCTGCTGCGCGAACGCGGGCATGCGAAAGGGATCGTGATGCTCGCCGAAACCGGCAAGACCTCCGCCGAGGCCGCGGCCGGGCTCGGCTGCTCGGTCGCGCAGATCGCGAAGTCGATCCTGTTTCGCCGCGAATCGGACGGGTTGCCGGTGCTCGTCGTCGCAAGCGGCGTCAACCGCGTCGACGAGCAGAAGGTCGCCGCTCAGGTCGGCGCGGTCGGCCGCGCCGATGCGAAGTTCGTGCGCGACCACACCGGCTACGCGATCGGCGGCGTCTGCCCGATCGGCCATCTCGTCGAACCGGTCACGCTGATCGATGCCGACCTGCTCGAGCTCGACAGCCTGTGGGCGGCCGCCGGCCATCCGCACGCGGTGTTCAACCTGTCTCCGCAGGAGCTCGTCACGCTGACGGGCGCGCCCGTCGCCGACGTCGCGCTGCGCAACGACGCATGAGCGGCGTGCCGGTGCCGGTCGGCACGGTCGCATCGCCGTGCACCGACGTATGCAGGATCGACCCGCGCACCGACTGGTGCGCGGGCTGCCTGCGCACGCGCGACGAGATCAAGGGATGGCGCGCGTCGGACGACGATGCGAGGCGCGCGTTGCTCGCGCGGCTCGACGCGCGGCGGCGCCTGCTCGCCAGGAGCGGCGCATAAAAAAATGCCGTTCGACCAGTCTGGCGAACGGCATGAGATCGGAATCCTGTGAACGTGATCAACGTCACAGCCCGCATCATACGAGCGACGCCGCAGCGTCGCATCGGGTGTTTCCCTACAGCTTCTTACAGCATGTTTCACGCGCAACCTTCGTTCCCGGACGCGGCGCCGACGCGCGTTGGCGACGCGCCGTAGCGGCGAACGATCGCACGACCGTTTCAGTTGCCGACCGCCGCGCGACGCGCGGGCACGATGCGCCAGCCGAGGTTCACGCCGGCCGCCGCAAGCAGGATCAGGAGCGCGCCGAGCACCTGCGTCCATGCGAGCGTCTGCCCGAACGCGACGCGATCGACGATGATCGCGACGACCGGATAGACGAACGACAGCGCGCCCGTCGTCGCGACCGGCAGCTTCTGGATCGCGCCGTACAGCAGCACATACATCAGGCCGGTGTTCACGACGCCGAGCACGACGAGATCGAGCCATTGCGCGGCCGTCGCGGGCAACGTGCCGAAGTGCGCGAACGGCGCGAGCAGCACGATGCCGAGGCCGGCCTGCAGCAATGCGAGCAGATGCGGCGGCGTGCCCTTCAGGTGCTTCGTGACGATCGACGACACCGCGTACAGGAATGCCGCCCCGAGCGACAGCGCGACGCCTTCGAGATATTCGCCGGGCACCGCGAGCACGGCCGGCTCGACCCGCACCACGCACACGAGCCCGACGAAGGCGAGCGCGAGCCACGCGATCGTCGACGCGCTGATCCGTTCGCGGAACACGATCGCGCCGAGCGCGACGAGCATGAACGGCTGCGTGTTGTAGACGGCGGTCGCCATCGAGATCGACGCGCGCGAATACGCGGCGAACAGCAGCAGCCAGTTCGCGACGATCGCGACGCTGCCGAGCGCCGCGAGCGCGAGCATGCGCGGCGAGAACAGCGCGCGGCGCAGCAAGCCGAGCGCCGCGCAGACGATCGCGAGCGTCGCGGCGCCGAACAGGCAGCGGAAGAACACGACGTTGGTGAGCGGTTGCTGCGACGACATCACGAGCCAGCCGATCGTGCCGGACATCATCATCGCGACGACCATCTCGGCGGCACCGCGGCGGATTTCGTTCGAGGCCATCATGGACTCCGTTTGACGAGAGGGAATGACTTCGATTCTAGGAACTTGCTTTCCGTGCATCCACGGCTAAACTGAAGCGAAACCACCGATTCACCTTCGAAAGCAAAGCGATCATGTCGAAACGCCTTTCCCCGCCCGCCGTCGCGTCACTGGACGCGACCGACCGCGCGATCCTCGCGGCGCTCGCCGAGGACGCGCGCATCGCCACCAGCGAACTGGCACGGCAGATCGGGCTGTCGGCGCCCGCGACCGCCGACCGCGTGCGGCGGCTCGAAGCACAGGGCGTGATCGCAGGCTTCACCGTCGAGCTCGACCCGCGCGCGCTCGGCTACACGCTGCAGGCGATCGTCCGCGTGAAGCCGCTGCCGGGGCAGTTGCATCTCGTCGAGGAGGTGTTGCGGCGGATCCCGGAATTCGTCGAATGCGACAAGGTGACCGGCGAGGACTGCTTCATCTGCCGGCTCTACCTGCGCTCGATCGAGCATCTCGACGACATCCTGTCGAAGGTGACGGAGCGCGCGGAAACGAGCACGGCGATCGTGAAGTCGACGCCCGTGCCGCGCCGCCTGCCGCCGCTCGTCGAAGACGACGCCGCGCGCCGCTGACCGCCGGCGCGCTACCCGCCGCGGCCGGCGCCGCTCACGCGGCCGCGTCGCGCGCTTCGAAGAACGCGAGCAGCTCGTCGATCAGCGCGACGGGCGCCTCTTCCGGGATGTAGTGCCCGCAATCGAGCGCGCGGCCGCTGACGTCGCGCGCGACGCGCCGCCATTCGTCGAGCGGATCGAAGCAGCGGCCGACGATCCCGTTCTCGCCCCACAGCACGCGCAGCGGGCACGCGATCTTGTTGCCGCGCTCGAGATCCGCGCGGTCGTGCTCGAGATCGATCGTCGCCGACGCGCGGTAGTCCTCGCACATCGCATGCACGGCGCCCGGCTGCGCGAGCGCGGCGCGATACGCGGCGAGCGCTTCCGGCGCGAACGGCGCGAGCCCGGCGGAACGATTGCCCATCACGCGCTCGATGTACGCATCGGTGCGGCCTTCGATCAGCGTTTCGGGCAGCGGCGCCGGCTGGATCAGGAAGAACCAGTGGAAATACGCGGTCGCGAACGCACGATCGGTCTGCTCGTACATCGCGAGCGTCGGCGCGATGTCGAGCAGCATCATCCGCTCGACGGCCGCAGGATGATCGAGCGCGAGCCGATGCGCGACGCGCGCGCCGCGATCGTGCGCGCAGACGTGAAATTGCGCGAAACCGAAATGCCGCATCACGGCGACCTGGTCGGCCGCCATCGCGCGTTTCGAATACGGCGCATGCCGTGCGTCGCTCGGCGGCTTGCCCGACGCGCCGTAGCCGCGCAGGTCGGTCGCGATCACCGTGAAGTGATTCGCCAGCGTCGCGGCGACGCGATGCCAGATCATGTGGGTCTGCGGATGGCCGTGCAGCAGCAGAAGCGGCGGCCCCGCGCCTCCTTTGACACCGAAGATGTCGGTGTCCTGCACCGTCACGCGAAACGGTACAAACGCCTCAAACGACATGGTTTGTTTCTCGTTGGTTTGTTATGGCGGGTATTGTAGGAGCGCCCGGCCGACTGCTGCGCGCGGCAGATGCCCGAATGTGTAGAAAGAGAACACTCACTCGATTGCCGCCACGCCGCGCGGTTTGCTAAGCTCGCGTAGAATCGCACGACCGTTCGTATTAATATGAAACGCCGCTGCGCGGCTACACTCGAAGCACCGTTCGACCGCCAAGCATGGATGCCGGCGTCGGCGCGATCGCGCCGGGTCCGGCCGCCCCTCGAGACTGGAGACAACACATGGCATTGCCCGCCGTCCTGCAGAACCTGACGCTGCCCGTCATCGCGTCGCCGATGTTCATCGTCAGCTATCCCGAACTCGTGCTCGCGCAATGCAAGGCGGGTATCGTCGGATCATTCCCCGCGCTCAACGCCCGTCCGGCCGAACTGCTCGACGAGTGGCTCACGCAGATCCAGTCCGAGCTCGCCGACCACAAGGCGAAGCACCCGGACGCGGTGATCGGCCCGATCGCGGTCAACCAGATCGTCCACCAGTCGAATGGGCGCCTCGAGCACGACGTGCGCGTGTGCGTCGACCATCAGGTGCCGATCTTCATCACGAGCCTGCGCGCGCCGGCGCGCGAGATCGTCGACGCGGTGCACAGCTACGGCGGCATCGTGCTGCACGACGTGATCAACCTGCGCCACGCGCAGAAGGCGCTCGAAGCCGGCGTCGACGGGCTGATCCTCGTCGCGGCCGGCGCCGGCGGCCATGCGGGCACGACCTCGCCGTTCGCGCTCGTCGGCGAGGTGCGCAAGATGTTCGACGGCCCGATCGTGCTGTCCGGCTCGATTGCGAACGGCGGCTCGATCCTCGCCGCGCAGGCGATGGGCGCCGACCTCGCGTACATGGGCACGCGCTTCATCGCGACGCAGGAGGCGCACGCGGTCGAGGACTACAAGCACGCGATCCTCAACGCGAAATCGTCCGACATCATCTACACAAACCTCTTCACCGGCGTGCACGGCAATTACATCCGCGAGAGCATCGAGAAGGCCGGCCTCGATCCGGACGCGCTGCCGGAATCGGACAAGTCGAAGATGAATTTCGGCGGCGACAAGGCGAAAGCGTGGAAGGACATCTGGGGTGCCGGCCAGGGGGTCGGCCTGATGGACGACCTGCCGAGCGTCGGCGCGCTCGTCGAGCGGCTGAAGCGCGAGTACGACGACGCGAAGGCACGGCTCGGCATCGCACGCTGAAGCAGGCGGCGGGTTGGTCCACCGCCGCGCATGATGCCGGACCCAACAAAAAAGCGCGAACCGCACCGGGCTCGCGCTTTTCTCACGTCCGCCCGCGGGCGGGCGGCGCCGGTCAGCCCGCGCGCTTGATCCGCGTGATCGGCAGCACGCGCAGGCGCGACTCGATCGACGGGCACAGCGACTGCCCTTCGAATCGCGCGGCGAGGAAGTCGACGAACGAGCGCACCTTCGCCGACACGTGGCGGCGGCTCGCGTACACCGCATAGATCGGCGCCTCGTGCGGCGGCACCGAATCGAGCAGCACCGGCACGAGCCGGCCGGATTCGATGTCGTCGCCGACCACCTCGGTGCCGAGCAGCGCGATGCCCGCGCCCGCGAGCACGGCGGCGCGCAGCCCCTCGAGATGGTTCACGATCAGGTTGCCGTTCAGGTTCACGCGCGACGCGGCGGCCGCGTCGATCACGAGCGAATCGAGCATCGACGAATTCGAATCGCGGCGCAGGTAGTTGTGGTGCGCGAGGTCGGCAATCGTCTGAGGCGTGCCGTGCTTCTCGAGATATGCGGGCGACGCGACCAGCAGGAGGTGCGCGGTCGCGATCTGCCGCGCGACCAGCGACGACGATTTCAGTCCGTTCGGCGCCGCGCGCACCGCGACGTCGTAGCCTTCCTCGATCAGGTCGACCACGCGATCGGACAGCGTCATGTCGACGGTCACGTCCGGGAACCGCCCCGCATAATCGGTGACGGCCTGCATCACGTGCCGCAATCCGAACGCGGACAGCGACGTCACGCGCAGACGGCCCTGCGGCACGACGCTCGCGGCGCCGACCGCCTGGCCGGCTTCGTCGAGTTCCGACAGCGCCTGCACGAGGCGCTCATAGTATTCGCGCCCCGCCTCGGTCGGCGCGACACGTCGTGTCGTGCGATGCAGCAGGCGCGCGCCGAGCTGCTGCTCGAGATGCATCACGTGCTTGCTCGCCATCGCGGCCGACATCTGCATGCGCTCCGCCGCGCCGACGAAGCTGCCCACTTCGACGACGTAGCGAAACACATTCATGCTGACGAGGGTATCCATCGAACTAGCTCGCAATTCCTGGGAATCATGCAATTACGAGATAGGGTAACAAAGGCGAGGATACAAAAAGGTCAACAATGGCAAAACGGCGCTGCGAAAAATGCAGCGCCGTTTCGGGGCGGAAAGCCGGCAGGCAGGACGCGCGGTGCGGGTGCGTGCTGCCGATGATTCGTCAGAACTTCGCGCGGATGCCTGCGCCGAACGTGTTGCCGCTCGACAGGCCGCTGATGTGGTCGTTCATGTAAGCGGCGTAGACGTCGGTGCGCTTGGACAGCGGGTAGTCGTAGCCGACGGCCCAGGTCTGGCGCGTCTGGTCGAGGCCGCCCGCGTCGCGCGAGTACGCGTACGACGCCATCGCGTTGCCGACGCCGAGCGGCACCGACACGCCGCCCTGCGCGGTATTCACGTGCCAGCTGCCCGCGACCTGGTCGTTCTTCGTATACATATACTGGCCGAACAGCTTCACGTACTTCAGGTCGTAGGTCGCGCCGACCAGCCCGATGCCCTGGCTCTTCATGCCGGTCACGAGCGAGCTCAGGTCCTGCGGGCCGTTGTTGAAGTTCACGTACTGGTAGACGGCGGTCGCCGCGAACGGCCCGTTCGCGTAGTTGAACTGTGCGCTCCACTTCTTCGAGCGGTTGTCGCCGGCCGTGTTGCCGAGCGCGTACATCGCCGCGAAATTCAGGCCGCCGAACGAAGGCGACGTGTACGACAGCGCGTTGTTCCAGCCCGAATCGCCGACCGCGCCCTGGTCGCTCGGATAGGTCGGGAACGTGCCGAGGCCGAGGAACACGTGGTACACCATCGGCGAGAACGTGTACGAGTCGTAGAACGGGTTGAACAGGATCGTCGACAGGAACAGGTGCGTCGTCAGGCGGCCTGCCGTCACCGTGCCGTACGGCGAGCTGACGCCGACGTACGCGTTGCGCGCGAAGAACGTGTCGCCCTGGAAGCGGCCGAACTGGCCGTTCTGCGCGCGGAAGAAGCTTTCCATTGTGAAGATCGCCTTGTAGCCGCCGCCAAGATCCTCGGCGCCGTGCAGGCCCCAGTACGACGTCGACATCCCGCCGCCCGACACGTTCCATGCGCGATTGCCGCCCGGGAACTTGGTTGCGCCGACCCATTCGTCGACCTGACCGTAGAGCGAGACGCTCGACTGCGCGTGGACGGGTGCGGTTGCCGCCACGCAGGCGGCCGCGGCGATCAGCTTGACGGACGTGCGCGACGCACGGCGAGCGAATGCTTTCATGGGATCTCCAGGTTTTGTCGAATGGTCGATATGTGGCGCGAGCGTTGTTTTTGGGAGCCGATTGCTTGCGTCGTATGGGGCGCAGCCATCTTTACGGATCATTTGTCCGGTCAAAATTGCGCGCGCTTATTGCGGGTATAGCGGGGGCATTAACTTCGCGGAATCGACACGTGGCCGGGCGCGCGTCAGCGGCCCCGCGCGGAGCGGGCACGCGACGGGACGGCCGCGGGGTGCGCGTGCCGGGCGCGAAAGATAGCGCAATGCGACGGGAAAATCAGCGGAAATCTGTGCGCGACTGTGGCGAATTCGCATCACAGCCGGCGGGAGGACGAACGCGCGGGGCGCTCAGCGAACGCGTCGGGCGCTCAGTTTCGGTAGAACGGGGAGAAAGACGGCGAGTGGCCAGGTTCTTCCTGCGCGCGGGGCGGCGGCATCGGACGGCCGCCGCGCTCCTCGTTGTAGCGCGCGACGTCGGCGCGGATCGAGCCGGCACGCAGCGGCACGTTGCCGCCGCCTGGCGGCCGCGGCATCTGGCGGGAGTCGGCGCTGATCGGGCGATACGGGCTCTGCGCGGCGTAATGGCCGTAAGACGGCGTCGGCCGCAGGCCCCAGCGGGAACCATAGCCGCTCACGCCGCCGGCACGCGCGCCGCCCTGCGGCAGCGCCCGGCGCCAGACCTGCGCGTTGCGGGCCGGCTGGCCGTAAGCGCGCATGTCGCCGCCGCCGAAACCGTGACCGAAACCGTGGCCGCCGAACGCCTGACCGCCGTGCGGCGGTTGCGCGAGCGCGAGCGCGAGCGGCATCAGCAGCGCGCCGAGCACGCCTGCCACCCATCGTCCGACCTTCAGTTTCACCCGTTCCGTCATCATTCAGTGCCTGTTACCGCTCGCCGCCGGCCGTTTCCAGCCAACGCCAGCCTTTCAGCAGTAATTTATGAGCGGTCCGAAACGGTGTCGAGCCAAAAAGTGTTAGGTCGCGGGCACCGGTGTAACACCATGTTACTGCTAGGTTTTTTCACTTCAGGGCGCAATCGCGGCAGAACATTCTTCTGCCGTTTTGCGCAACGGCGGGCCTTCGCGGATGCCCGCTGTTGCATGCAATCGACTCATCAATCGATTACCACAATGAATTTGTGTATTGAATGACCAACCGGGACAATATCGGCTTCGCGCGCGCGACATGCGCGCCCGCCGTTTCCGACTCGAGTTCCCGATGGCCCGCCCCCGTTTCCTTCCCGACAACTTCACGCTCGCGCTCGTCGGCACCGTCGTGCTCGCGAGCCTGCTACCGTGCCGCGGCCCGGCCGCCCATGCGTTCAACTGGGCGACCAACATCGCGGTCGGCCTGCTGTTCTTCCTGCATGGCGCGAAGCTGTCGCGCGAAGCCGTCGTCGCGGGCGCGACCCACTGGCGGCTGCATGCAGTCGTGCTGCTCAGCACGTTCGCGCTGTTCCCGCTGCTCGGCCTCGCGCTGAAGCCCGTGCTGCAGCCGCTCGTCACGCCGACGCTCTATGCGGGCGTGCTCTTTCTGTGCACGCTGCCGTCGACGGTCCAGTCGTCGATCGCGTTCACGTCGATCGCGAAGGGCAACGTGCCGGCCGCCGTGTGCGCGGCGTCCGCGTCGAGCCTGCTCGGGATCTTCGTGACGCCCGCGCTCGTCGGGCTGATGATCACGTCGCAGTCGGCCGCGGCCGCATCGCCGTGGAGCACCGTCGGCAGCATCGTGATGCAGCTGCTCGTGCCGTTCATCGCGGGCCAGCTGCTGCGGCCCGTGATCGGCGGCTGGATCGAACGCAACCGCGGCGTGCTGCGCTTCGTCGACCAGGGCTCGATCCTGCTCGTCGTCTACGTCGCGTTCAGCGAGGCCGTGAACCAGGGGCTGTGGCACCAGATTCCGGCGCGTGCGCTCGGCGGCCTGCTGGTCGTCAACGTCGTGCTGCTCGTGATCGCGCTGGTGCTGACCACGGTCGTCAGCAAGCGGCTCGGCTTCAACCGGGCCGACCAGATCACGATCATCTTCTGCGGATCGAAGAAGAGCCTCGCGGCCGGCGTGCCGATGGCGAAGGTGATCTTTTCCGCGCAGGCGGTCGGCGCGATCGTGCTGCCGCTGATGCTGTTCCACCAGATCCAGCTGATGGCGTGCGCGGCGCTCGCGCAGCGCTGGGGCGCGCGCGACATGAGCGGCGAGCGCGACGGCGAAGGCGCCGCGGCCGGGGCCGCGCGCACGCAGGGTGCGCTGAACGCGGGCAAGCGCTGACGCGGGACGGGCGCGGCCGGCATGGCTGGCCCGCGCGGGGCTATTCGCCGTTCTGGTCCCGCCGCCTTCCGCCTTCCGCCTTCCGCGCCCCTTCAGCCCGACGCGACGCATGCACCATCGACGCGCATCGCGTCACGAAATCTTCATTCAATTCTCCGCGTGCGGTGCCGTTAAAGTCGGGCGTCCCGTCGCCTCGGCCGCCCTCACCCATGCCCGCGCCCCATCCCGACTCGTCCGCCGCCCCCACCACGCGCCTGATCGCCGAGCACGCGCTCGCGGCCGTGTTCCAGCCGATCGTCGACCTCGGGTCGGGCACGGTCGTCGGTTACGAAGGCCTGATCCGCGGCCCGAGCGGCACCGACCTTGAGCAGCCGGACGCGCTGTTCGCGCAGGCCGCCCGCGACGGCGCGACCGTCGCGCTCGAACAGGCGGCCGCGCTCACGTGCCTCGATGCGTTCGCGGCACTCGGTTGCGACGGCAAGCTGTTCCTCAACTTCAGCGCGGACACGATCCTGCAGCTCGCGCGCGAACGCGAGCGCGCGCGGCAACTGCTCGGCCGCGCGCGGGTCGGCGCCGAGCGCATCGTGATCGAGCTGACCGAGCAGACCGCGATGCCGGACGTCGCGCGCATCGAGCCGGCGGTCGCGTCGCTGCGCGACGCGGGCGTCCAGTTCGCGCTCGACGACTACGGCACCGCGAACGCGAGCATGAACCTGTGGCTGCGCCTGCACCCCGACGTCGTGAAGATCGACCGCTTCTTCATCCACGACATCGCGCGCGACCCGCTCAAGTTCGAGGCGGTCAGGGCAATGCAGCACTTCGCGCGCGCGAGCGGCGTGCTGCTGATCGCGGAGGGGATCGAGAACGAGTGCGACCTGATCGTCGTGCGCGACATGGGTATCTGCTGCGTGCAGGGCTTCCTGCTCGGCCGGCCGGATGCGCGACCGTCGCCGGTCGTCGCGCCGGCCGCGCGCGACGCGATCCGCACCCCGCACATCGCGGTGTTCCCCGGCGCGACGCGCACCGCGCGACCGGCCGGCACGATCGCGGCGAAGATGCTCGTCCCCGCGCCGGCGCTGCCGCGCGATGCGACCAGCAACGACGTGCTCGACCTGTTCAACCGGATGCCCGGCCTGCACGCGGTCGCGCTCGTCGAACGCGGGCGGCCGGTCGCGCTCGTGAACCGGCGCGGCTTCATGGACCGCTTCGCGCTGCCGTACCACCGCGAGGTGTTCGGCAAGAAGCCGTGCCTGCAGTTCGCGAACGACGCGCCGCTGATGATCGACAACGCGACGCCCGTCGAACAGCTCGCGATGCTGCTCGCGAGCCACGACCAGCGCTATCTCGCGGACGGTTTCGTGATCACCGAACACGGCCGCTACGTCGGGCTCGGCACCGGCGAAAGCCTCGTGCGCGCGGTGACCGAGATGCGCATCGAGGCCGCGCGCTACGCGAATCCGCTGACGTTCCTGCCCGGCAACATTCCGATCAGCGCGCATATCGAGCGACTGCTGGCGCGCGACGCCGGCTTCCACGCGTGCTACGTCGATCTGAACCAGTTCAAGCCATTCAACGACCAGTACGGTTACTGGCAGGGCGACGAAGTGCTGAAGTTCGCGGCGACGGTGCTGGCCGGCGTGTGCGATCCGCAGCGCGACTTTCTCGGGCACGTCGGCGGCGACGATTTCCTCGTGCTGTTCCAGCGCGACGACTGGCGCACGCGCGTGGCCGACGCGATCGCACGCTTCAACGACGGCGCACAGCGCTTCTACACGCAGGCGGACCGGCTGGCGGGCGGGCTGCGCGGTGAGGACCGCCACGGCAACCCCGCGTTCTTCGGCTTCGTGACGATGGCGATCGGCGCGGTCGGCGTGCCGGCCGGCGCGAACGGCGCGATGCGCTATGGCAGCGACGAGATCGCGTCGGTCGCGGCGCTCGCGAAACGGCGCGCGAAACAGCAGCCGGGCGGGCTCGCGATCGTCGATCTCGACGCAGGCCGCGCGGCGCTGCGCGAGCGCCGCGAGCCGCCGCACGCGGCGGCAGGCTGACACGGCGGGCCGCCAGCGGCCGCAGGCGGGTTGCCGGCCGCAGGCAGGCCGTCGGCTGCCCGAACGTCATTGCCGGTGCTGCCCCCTGCCGCCCCGATCCCCGGTGACGGCCCGTCGAGCGCCCGGCCCCTTTGCATCGAACATCCGGATGCATGTGACGCGCCGCCTCCCGACGCCACCCCGTTCCGCGCGATCACCTTGCCTTTTCCGCGTTTTGTTTAGTATTTTTAGTAACGGCGTTTTCGCAGATTAGCGCGTAAAAACGCGTTATTTCCGGGTATTCCCCGGTAATCCGACCCGAATTAGGCGCCGTGTTTTACTATACAATCGCCGTCATCCTAAACAAACCGGACCCCGAACGATGGGCACCACCATTCGCGACGTAGCGCGGGCGGCAGAGGTCTCGATCGGCACCGTCTCCCGCGCGCTGAAAAACCAGCCGGGCCTGTCCGAAGCCACGCGCGCGCGCATCGTCGAGATCGCGCAGCGGCTCGGTTACGACCCGGCCCAGTTGCGCCCGCGCATCCGCCGGCTCACCTTCCTGCTGCACCGCCAGCACAACCGCTTTCCCGCCAGCCCGTTCTTCTCGCACGTGCTGCACGGCGTCGAGGACGCGTGCCGCGAGCGCGGCATCGTGCCGACGCTGCTCACGGTGGGCCCGAACGACGACGTGCTCCGCCAGATGCGCCCGCACGCGCCCGACGCGATCGCGGTGGCCGGCTTCATCGAGCCCGAGACGATCGAGGCGCTCGCCGCGACCGGCCGGCCGCTCGTGCTGATCGACCTGTGGGCGCCTGGCCTGCGCTCGGTGAACATCGACAACGCGACGGGTGCGGCGCTCGCGATGCGCCATCTGCTCGCCACCGGCCGCTCGCGGATCGCGTTCATCGGCGGATCGGCCGCCCACTACAGCATCGCGCAGCGCGCGATCGGCTACCGGCGCGCGTTCTTCGAGGCCGGGCGGCTGTTCGATCCCGCGTACGAAGTGACGATCGACGCCGGGCTCGACCCCGACACCGGCGCCGCGCGCGCGATGCAGCAGCTGCTCGATGCGCCGGGCCCGCGCCCCGACGCCGTGTTCGCGTACAACGACGCCGCCGCGCTGGCCGCGCAGCGCGTGTGCATCGCGCGCGGCGTGCGGATTCCGGAAGACATCGCGATCGTCGGCTTCGACGACATCCCGGCCGCCGCGCACGCGAACCCGCCGCTCACGACGCTCGCCGTCGACAAGGAAGCGCTCGGCCGCTGCGGCGTCGAACTGCTGCTCGCGGAAGCACCCGAGCACACCGAGATCTCCCTGCCCGTCGAGCTGATCGTGCGGGCCAGCAGCCTGCCCGCCGGCTCGCCGGCATTCGATACCGCCACGCTCACCGAATCATGAACATGCCCCCGGTCCAATCCCGCACGGCCACGCCGGCCAATCACGCGCAAGCGGCACCGTTCGTCGCGAGCTTCCGCGATCCGTCGTTCCTGCTGTCGCACGTCGAGGACACGCTGCGCTTCTACGCGACCAACGCGTTCGACCCGACGGGCGGCTTCTACCACTACTTCCGCGACGACGGCAGCATCTACAACCGCACGTCGCGGCACCTGGTGAGCAGCTGCCGGTTCGTCTTCAACTACGCGATGGCGTACCGGCATTTCGGCGATCCGCGCCATCTCGACTACGCACGCCACGGGCTGCGCTTCCTGCGCGACGCGCACTGGGATGAAGCGCTGCAAGGCTACGACTGGGAACTCGACTGGCGCGACGGCGCGAAGCGCGCGACGCTCGACGGCACGCGCCACTGCTACGGGCTCGCGTTCGTGCTGCTGGCCGCCGCGCACGCGACGATGGCCGGCATCGACGAAGCCCGCGCGCTGATCGCATCGACCTACGAGCTCGCGGAGCACCGCTTCTGGGATGCTGCCGCGGGCCTCTATGCGGACGACGCGACGCCGAACTGGAACGTATCGTCGTACCGCGGCCAGAACGCGAACATGCACATGACGGAGGCGCTGCTCGCGGCCTACGAGGCGACCGGCCACCTCACCTACCTCGACCGCGCGGAAAAGCTCGCGACCCACGTCACGCAGCGCCAGGCCGAGCTGTCGGGCGGCCTCGTGTGGGAGCACTACCATGCGGACTGGTCGGTCGACTGGGACTACAACAAGGAAGACAGCTCGAACATCTTCCGTCCGTGGGGCTTCCAGCCCGGGCACCAGACCGAATG
Organism: Burkholderia sp. Bp9140; assembly: GCF_003853425.1. Taxonomy (NCBI): domain Bacteria; kingdom Pseudomonadati; phylum Pseudomonadota; class Betaproteobacteria; order Burkholderiales; family Burkholderiaceae; genus Burkholderia; species Burkholderia sp. Bp9140. The sequence continues at coordinate 17,622 of NZ_QTPQ01000004.1, read as the reverse complement.
GGCGAAGCTGCTGCTGATCCTGGAGCGGCACCGCCCGCTCGACTGGCTCGTGCCGCGCGCGGCCGAGCTGTTCGACGCGGCGCTCACGCACGCATGGGACGCCGATCACGGCGGCCTCTGCTACGGCTTCGGCCCCGACTTCACGATCTGCGACCACAACAAGTATTTCTGGGTGCAGGCGGAAACCTTCGCGGCGGCCGCGATGCTCGGCGCGCGCACCGGCAGCGAGCGCTTCTGGGACTGGTACGACGAGATCTGGCGCTACAGCTGGGCGCATTTCGTCGATCACCGCTACGGCGCGTGGTACCGGATCCTCACCTGCGACAACCGCAAGTACAGCGACGAGAAGAGCCCGGCCGGCAAGACCGACTATCACACGATGGGCGCGTGCTACGACGTGCTTGCGACCCTCGCTCGCGCGGCGCGCAGCGAGCCGACGCAATGAGCGGCGGCACGTTTCCGGCATTCGTGTCGGCGGGCGACATCCTGACCGACATGGTGCGCGCGGGCGACGCGCAGTGGACGTCGGTGCCGGGCGGCGCCGGCTGGAACGTCGCGCGCGCGGTCGCGCGGCTCGGCATGCCGAGCGCGCTCGCGGGCGCGATCGGCGAGGATTGCTTCTCCGACGTGCTGTGGCGCACCAGCGACGCGGCCGGGCTCGACCTGCGCTTCCTGCAGCGTGTCCCGCGTGCGCCGCTGCTCGCGATCGTTCACGAGACACGGCCGCCCGCGTACTTCTTCATCGGCGACGCGAGCGCGGATCTCGCGTTCGACCCGGCCCGGCTGCCGGCCGGCTGGACCGAACACGTGAAATGGGCGCACTTCGGCTGCATCAGCCTGGTGCGCGAACCGCTCGCGGGCACGCTCGTCGCGCTCGCGGCCGACCTGCACGCGCGCGGCGTGAAGATCAGCTTCGATCCGAACTACCGGAACCTGATGACGGCCGCGTACCGGCCGACGCTCGCGAAGATGGCCGGCCTCGCCGACCTGATCAAGGTGTCCGACGAAGACCTGCGCCACCTGTTCGGCGGCGACGGCCCCGACGCGGTGGCCGCGGTGCGCGCGCTGAATCCGCGCGCGGCCGTGCTCGTCACGCGCGGCGCGCAGGCGGCGACGCTCTATGCGGACGGCGACGTGCTCGAGGCCAGCCCGCCGCGCGTCGAGGTGGTCGACACCGTGGGCGCGGGCGACGCGTCGATCGGCGGCATGCTGTTCAGCCTGATGGCCGCGCCGCAACGGTCGTGGCGCGCGCATCTCGCGTTCGCGCTCGCGGCGGGCGCCGCCGCATGCCGGCACACGGGTGCGCACGCGCCGACGCTCGACGAGGTCGTCGCGCTGCTCGAACAATGACGGGATGACGACGGCGCGCTGATCGGTCGCCGATTAGCGGCGCTGTACATGCTGCGCCGCAGTGCTACGATGAAGAGTCCTATTGCGGGAGAGGCACGATGGACACGAACACGTTCACGAAAGGCATCTACACGGCCAAGGCGCATACGCAGCACGCCGCCAACGGGCAGTTCCAGGGCTACGTGATCCTCGCCCGTGACGACGGCGACGAGATGGAGAACATGCGCTACGACGTCCACACGACGAGTCCGAGCGAGGAAGAGGCGTTCGACGAGGCGAAGGCGCTCGCACACCGGATCCTCGGCGAAATCGAGCTGTAGTGCGCCGCACCATCACGCGCGCGCCGCGGCCTGAGCGCGACGCGCCGCCTTCGGCGCGGTTCGAGACAACCGCGCCATCATCGACACCCGCCGTCAGAGCAGCCGCGCCACCATCGACACCAGCATCGTCAGCACCAGCGTCGACATGAACGGGAACGGGTAGCGCCGTCCGCCGAGCGTCAGCGTGACGTCGCCCGGCATCCGCCCGATGCCGAACTTGCCGAGCCACGGCCAGCAGCGCGTCAGGATCATCACCGCGACGAACGACGTCAGCAGCCAGCGCAGCATCCCTGGCTCCCGTCAGAGCGCGTGCGAGCGGTCGCCGCGCGCGAACGCGTCGAGCGTGCCGTCGATCCCGCGCGAGAACGCGATCACCTTGAACAGCTCGCCCATCTCGGCTTCCGAGATCAGCTTCTGCACCGCGTTCGCGGCCGGCAGGAACTGGTGGATGTCGGACGGATCGATCGCGGCCAGCGCGTCGGTGATGCCCGCATTCAACAGGAAGCGCGCCTGCGACGTGTAGCCGAGCAGGTCCGCGCCGGCAGCGACGCCCGCGTCGTAGATGCCGGTGAATTCGACGTGCGCGGTGATGTCCTGCAGCCCCGGGTACAGGAACGCGTCGTCGTGCGCGTGGTGGCGGTAGTGGCACATGAGCGTGCCGCGGTCGCGCTGCGGATGGTAGTACTCGTGCGCGGGAAAGCCGTAGTCGACCAGCAGCACCGCGCCGCGCGCGAGCATCGTGCACACGGTGCGCGTGAACGCCAGCGCGGCTTCATGCGTCTCGGTCACATAGCCGTCGTCGACCTCGAGCGTCGCGAGCACCGGCGGCAGGCCGGCGGCGCCGGCGGGCCGGTCGTCGAACACGAACGCGTGCCGCGCGTCGAGCGCGACGCCGCGCTCGCGCCACGCGCCGCCCGCCTTCGCGAACAGGCGCACCGGCATCGCGTCGAGCACCTCGTTGCCGACGACGACGCCGTCGAAGCGCTCGGGCAGCGCGTCGAGCCAGCGCACCTTCGCGGCGAGCGCCGGCGCGGCGGCCGCGATCGTGTCGCGCTGCCGTTCGCGCAACTCGCCGGACAGGTCGACGATCAGGTATTCGTCGAGCTCGACGCCGAGCGCATCGAGCGCCGCGAGCAGCCCGGCCGCGAGCTTGCCCGTGCCCGCGCCGAATTCCATCACGCGGCGCGTGCCGCTTGCCGCGAGCGCTTGCGCCACGGGATTCGCGAGCGTCTGCGCGAACAGCGGCGACAGCTCGGGGGCCGTCACGAAATCGCTGCCGTCGTCGGCGCGGCGTCCGAACTTGCGCGCGCCGCCGCTGTAATAGCCGAGGCCGGGCGCGTACAGCGCGCGCTCCATGAAGCGGTCGAACGGCAGCCAGCCGCCGGCCGCCGCGATCTCGTCGCGCAGTTGCGCGGCGAGGGTTTCGGACTGCGCAAGCGCGTCAGGGCCGGGAGCAGGTAAACTAGCGGATTCGTGAGCTTTCGGGTTCATCCCGGCATTGTAAATGACCGTTTCAGCCGATACGTCGACCGCGCGCATCGCGCTCGTCGCAGGCGCGCTGGGCAGCGCGGCCGACGCGGCGTCGCTCGGTCGTGCGCTCGCGACCGGATTCGCGCAGCGCGGCTGGGACGTCGCGCTGCAACGCAGCCCCGGCGCGCCGCGCGCGGCCGCCGACGCGCTCGTCGCCGAAGTCGCCGCACGCGGCCGCCGCGCGGCCGTGCTCGACGTCGATCTGGCCCTGGAAGCCGACGCTGCCGCGCTCGTCGCCGCGTGCGGCGACGCGCTCGGCCGGCCCGCGTGCGTGGTGTTCGTGAGCGCATGCGCCGGCACCGACGACGCGCATACGGTGGATGGCGCATCGCTCGCTGCCGCGCTCGCGCGCAACGTGACGGCGCCGCTCGCGCTGGCCCGCGCGCTCGCCGATGCGACGCCCGACGCCGCGCGCGACGACGAATCGCTGCGTGCGTGCGCGATCCACGTGCTGGATCAGGCCCTGTTTCACCCGGCGCCCGCGCAGTTGTCGCACGCGCTGATGCAGGCCGCGCTGAACCGCGCGACCTCGGCGCTGGCGCTCGCCCTCGCGCCGAAGGTACGCGTCGCGGCGCTGGTGCGCGGCCACGCGCCGCACGCGAACGACATCGCGGCGGCAGCCTGCTATCTCGCGAGCGCGCCCGGCGTCACGGGCGCGACGCTGACCGTCGACGGCGGCGAGCACCTCGTGCCGCCCGCCGCCGGCCTGAATGAATGAACGCGCGGATCGCGCGGCCTGATACCGCCGCCCGCGCCGCTTTGCGTGCACGCACGCCAATTTGACTGGGACGACCATGTTTTCCGCTCTCCTGCACCCCCGCCTCGCGGACTGCCGCAGGCTCTACCTGCGCGACTACGAGGTGCACATCAACATCGGGGCTTTCGAACACGAGAAGCGCGGCGAGCAGCGCGTCGTCATCAACGTCGACCTGTTCGTGCCGCTCGCGCTGTCCACCCCCGTCGACGACCGGCTGCATGAAGTCGTCGACTACGACCTGATGAAGCAGAGCGTCGCGCAGAGCGTGGCGCGCGGCCACATCCACCTGCAGGAAACGCTGTGCGACGCGATCGCCGCGAACCTGCTGGCGCACGACGCCGTGCGCGCGGTACGCGTCTGTACCGAGAAACCGGACGCCTATCCGGACTGCGACGCCGTCGGCGTCGAAGTCTTTCGCATCAAGGACGAGGCATGAACGCCCCCCACATGAATGACACGGCGGCCGACGGCGCCGCCATCGAAGCCACCGTCGCCGACACCGGCCGCCGCGCGCTGACACGCCGCGAGCAGAAGGAAGCGTACGAGAACAACAAGCTGTTCAAGCGGATCGTGCGCCAGGTCGGCCAGGCGATCGGCGACTACAACATGATCGAGCAGGGCGACAAGGTGATGGTGTGCCTGTCGGGCGGCAAGGACAGCTACGCGATGCTCGACGTGCTGCTGCGCCTGCGCGAGCGCGCGCCGATCGACTTCGACATCGTCGCGGTCAACCTCGACCAGAAGCAGCCGGGCTTCCCCGAGCATGTGCTGCCCGAGTACCTGACGCAGGTCGGCGTGCCGTTCCACATCGAGAACCAGGACACCTACAGCATCGTCAAGCGGCTCGTGCCCGAAGGCAAGACGACCTGCTCGCTGTGCTCGCGGCTGCGCCGCGGGATCCTGTACCGCGTGGCCGGCGAGCTCGGCGCGACCAAGATCGCACTCGGCCACCACCGCGACGACATCCTGCAGACCTTGCTGCTCAACATGTTCTACGGCGGCAAGCTGAAGGGGATGCCGCCGAAGCTGCAGTCGGACGACGGCAAGAACGTCGTGATCCGCCCGCTCGCGTACGTGAAGGAAACCGATCTCGAGAAATACGCTGAGCTGCGCGAATTCCCGATCATCCCGTGCAACCTGTGCGGCAGCCAGCCGAACCTGAAGCGCGCGGAAATGAAGGCGCTGATCCGCGAATGGGACAAGCGCTTCCCGGGCCGCGTCGACAACATGTTCAGCGCGCTCTCGAACGTCGTGCCGTCGCACCTGATGGACACGGCCCAGTTCCCGTTCGCGTCGCTGCGCGCGACGGGCGAAGCCGATCCGCAGGGCGACATCGCGTTCGACGAGGAGCCGTGCGCGTCCGGCGACGACACCGCCGCTCCGGGCGCCGCCCGGCCGAACGCGGTCCGGCCGATCTCGATCGTCCAGTTCGACGACCTGTAAGCAGGGTCCCAACACCCGCCGGAACGGGGCGCAAGCCCCTCTTTCCGGTGCTGTCGCCCCGCCGCGACAGGCCCGGAACGCCAGGGGCCGCATGCTAAAATGGACAGCTTCGAACTCCTCTGACAAGCTCGCCATGAATATCGTGATTTTGGCGGCAGGCACCGGCAAGCGCATGCGTTCCGCGCTGCCGAAAGTGCTCCATCCCCTGGCCGGCAGGCCGCTCCTCTCCCACGTCATCGCCACGGCGCGCACGCTGCAGCCGTCGCGGCTCGTCGTCGTCGTCGGCCATGGCGCCGAGCAGGTCCAGGCCGCCGTCGCCGCGCCCGACGTCCAGTTCGCGGTACAGGCCGAACAGCTCGGCACCGGCCATGCGGTGCGCCAGGCGCTGCCGCTGCTCGATCCCGCGCAACCGACGCTGGTGCTGTACGGCGACGTGCCGCTCACCCGCGCATCGACGCTGCGGCGCCTCGTCGACGCCGCGCGCGAGGGCCGCTACGGGATTCTGACCGTCACGCTCGACGATCCGACCGGTTACGGCCGCATCGTGCGCGACGCGTCCGGCTTCGTCACGCGCATCGTCGAGCAGAAGGACGCGTCGCCCGAGCAGTTGAAGATCGCCGAGATCAACACCGGCATCATCGTCACGCCCACGGCCCAGCTGTCGATGTGGCTCGGCGCGCTGAAGAACGAGAACGCGCAAGGCGAGTACTACCTGACCGACGTCGTCGAGCTCGCGATCGAGGCCGGCTTCGAGATCGTCACGTCGCAGCCCGACGAAGAGTGGGAAACGCTCGGCGTGAACAGCAAGGCCCAGCTCGCGGAGCTCGAGCGCATCCACCAGCACAACGTCGCGGATACGCTGCTCGCCGACGGCGTCACGCTCGCCGATCCGGCGCGCCTCGACGTGCGCGGCACGCTGCGCTGCGGCCGCGACGTGTCGATCGACGTGAACTGCGTGTTCGAAGGCAACGTGACACTCGCCGACAACGTGACGATCGGCGCGAACTGCGTGATCCGCAATGCGTCGATCGGCGCCGGCACGCGCATCGACGCGTTCACGCACATCGACGGCGCCGAGCTCGGCGCGCACACCGTGATCGGCCCGTACGCGCGGCTGCGCCCGGGCGCGCAGCTCGCGGACGAAGCGCACGTCGGCAACTTCGTCGAGGTGAAGAACGCGGTGATCGGCCACGGCTCGAAGGCGAACCACCTGACGTACATCGGCGACGCCGACATCGGCGCGCGCGTGAACATCGGCGCGGGCACGATCACCTGCAACTACGACGGCGCGAACAAGTTCCGCACCGTGATCGAGGACGACGTGTTCGTCGGCTCGGACACGCAGCTCGTCGCGCCGGTGCGCATCGGCCGCGGCGTGACGATCGCGGCCGGCACGACGATCTGGAAGGACGTCGCCGAGGGCGTCCTCGCATTGAACGAGAAGACGCAGACCGCGAAGAGCGGCTACGTCCGCCCGGTCAAGAAGAAAAATTAACGTCTTGCGGGCACCGCACGGCGCCCGTTTCCACATAGAGGGTAGATTTCATGTGCGGCATTGTCGGCGCAGTTGCGCAGCGTAATATCGTTCCGGTGCTGATCGAAGGATTGCGGCGCCTCGAATACCGTGGCTACGATTCGTGCGGCGTCGCCGTGCTCGAGCCGGGCGCGCCGAAGCGCGCGCGCAGCGTCGCGCGCGTCGCCGATCTCGACGCACAGGTGCGCGAATCGCACCTGGAAGGCGCGACCGGCGTCGCGCACACGCGCTGGGCGACGCACGGCGCGCCCGTCACGCACAACGCGCACCCGATCTTCTCGTCGAACGCGCTCGCGCTGGTGCACAACGGCATCATCGAGAACTTCGAGACGCTACGCGACACGCTGCGCGCGAAGGGCTACGAATTCGTGTCGCAGACCGACACCGAAGTGATCGCACACCTCGTGCACAGCCTGTATCGCGGCAACCTGTTCGAGGCCGTGCGCGAAGCCGTGCAGCAGCTGCACGGCGCGTATGCGATCGCGGTGACCCACAAGGACGAGCCGCACACCGTCGTCGGCGCGCGCCAGGGTTCGCCGCTCGTCGTCGGTCACGGCGACGGCGAGAACTTCCTGGCCTCCGACGCGCTGGCGCTGGCCGGCAGCACCGACCGCTTCACGTTCCTCGAGGAAGGCGACGTGTGCGAACTGTCGCTCGACGGCGTGAAGATCGTCGACCGCCACGGCGCGCTCGCGCAGCGCGAGATCCGCGTCGTCAGCGCGTACGGCGGCGCGGTCGAGCTGGGCCCGTATCGCCACTTCATGCAGAAGGAAATCTTCGAGCAGCCGCGCGCGATCAGCGACACGGTGCCGCAGACCGAAGCATTCGACGCGACGCTGTTCGGCGACGCCGCAGCCGCCGCGTTCGCGGACATCGACAGCCTGCTGATCCTCGCGTGCGGCACGAGCTACTACTCGGGCCTCACCGCGAAGTACTGGCTCGAGTCGATCGCGAAGATCCCGACCCAGGTCGAGATCGCGAGCGAATACCGCTACCGCGAGTCGGTGCCGAACCCGCGCCAGCTCGTGCTGGTGATCTCGCAGTCGGGCGAGACGGCCGACACGCTCGCCGCGCTCAAGCACGCGCAGTCGCTCGGCCACACGCACACGCTGGCCGTCTGCAACGTCGCGACGAGCGCGATGGTGCGCCTCACCGAGATGCAGTTCCTGACGCACGCGGGCACCGAGATCGGCGTCGCGTCGACGAAGGCGTTCACGACCCAGCTCGTCGCGCTGTTCGTGCTGGCGGCGACGCTCGGCAAGCTGCGCGGGCACGTCGACGCCGCGCAGGAAGCGGAATTCCTGAAGCAGCTGCGCCATCTGCCGGCCGCGCTGAACAGCGTGCTCGCGCTCGAGCCGCAGATCATCGCGTGGTCGGAGGAATTCGCACGCAAGGAAAACGCGCTGTTCCTCGGCCGCGGGCTGCACTACCCGATCGCGCTCGAAGGCGCGCTGAAGCTGAAGGAAATCTCGTACATCCACGCGGAGGCCTATCCGGCCGGCGAGCTGAAGCACGGGCCGCTCGCGCTCGTCACGGAAGCGATGCCGGTCGTCACGGTCGCGCCGAACGACACGCTGCTCGAGAAGCTGAAGTCGAACATGCAGGAAGTGCGCGCGCGCGGCGGCGAGCTGTACGTGTTCGCGGATGCCGACACGCAGATCGTCAACGACGACGGCCTGCACGTGATCCGGATGCCGGAACACTACGGGCCGCTGTCGCCGATCCTGCACGTCGTGCCGCTGCAGCTGCTCGCGTATCACACCGCGTGCGCGCGCGGCACCGACGTCGACAAGCCGCGGAATCTCGCGAAGTCGGTGACGGTGGAGTAACGCAGGTCCCCTGGACGGGCCGTCGCCGCCCCGTCCAGACCACGTATCGGCACGAAGCAGCGCACGAAGCAGGCCGTTCGGCCAGGTCGAAATATGTACCACGTAGTGGTATATAATCCTGTGCTAACTCGACTGGCTCGACATGTCTGCTTCCGTACGACGCGTGTTCAAGACGAAGTGGTTTCACAAGGCAGCAGGAAAAGCGGGAATCGGCGATCGCGAACTGTGCCGGGCGGTGCGGGAACTGGCGCGGGGCCAGGGCATCGATCTCGGCGGGAACGTCTGGAAGAAGCGCCTGGACGACAATCGCCAGCGAGGCATCGTGCTGGGCAAGGTCGGGCATACGTGGGTGTTCGTGTTCCTGTTCGCGAAACGTGACCGCGACAACATCGATGCACGCGAGCTGCGCGCCTTCAGGAAGCTCGCCGCGGATGTCGGTCGACACACCGACGTCGACATCGCGACGCTGGTCGCACTGAACGAGTGGGTGGAGATTTGCAATGGCTAAGAGTCGATTCAAGAGCGACGCGACGGAGGCGGTCCACAGCGCCGCGTCGGGCCTTTATCGCGCGCAATTGATCGACAAGAAGACGATGCGCGAATACGACGCGCTCTGCATCGAAGCTGCACCGCAGTTCGATCCGGAGGCGATCGCCCGTATCCGCAAGTCGGTCAACGTCAGCCAGAGCGTGTTCGCGCTCTATCTGAACACGACCACATCGACGATCCGCCAGTGGGAACAGGGCGACAAGCGTCCGAGCGGCATCGCCGCGCGTATGCTGCAGATCGTCGAGAAGCACGGGCTCGAGGTGTTCTCCTGAACCGCCTTCCCCGAATGCTCACGGGCGGCCGATCCCGCACCGGGCACCGCAACGCGACGCGAGCCGCAAGCAAGATGACGGAGAGACCATGGTAAGACTGTTTGGATGCGGATTGCTGGCGCTGACGTTCGTGTCGACGGGCTGGGCGGCCGAGCACTACGTCGAAGTCTGGAACCCGCCCGAAGCACGGCTGCCGGCGGCGCGTACGCCGGGCGCCCGTATGCCGGATGCCCATATGCCGGCCGCGCGCACGGGTGCCGACGCGCACGCCGGCAGCAAGGCCGTGGAAAAGCATGCGAGCGTGCAGCCGAAGGCCGCCGTGAAGCCGCACAAGCGCCGCGTCGCGCAAGCCGTGAAGGCCGCGCCGCATCGCCCGCCCGCCGCGACGGTCGACGCGCCGGTCGCGCCACGCCCGGTCGCGCAGCCCGCGCCGGGCCGGCTCACGGTGATGCAGCCGGCCGCGCCCGACACGCCGCACGCGCTCAATTTCTCCGACATTCCGAGGCAATTCACGCCGGACGGCAACGTGCTGCGCGTCGGCACGGGCAACCGCTCCGCGGAGGTGACGCGATAATGGAAGCGCAGACCTATCACGGCTACCAGATCTGGGGCCATGCGATCCTGCAACAGGACGAGATCCTGCAACCCGAACGCTTCGCGGCGAGCGGCACGATCACGCAGAACAACCGGCTCGTCGAAGCGTCGGGCGTGCTCGGCGTGTTCGATACCGAGGACGAAGCGCGCGAAGCGGGGCTCGAATGGGCCCGCGCGTGGATCGACGGTCATCGCTGAACGACCGTGAACCGTGCATGAAAAGACAAGGGGCGTCGATGACGCCCCTCGTTTCGTTCGAATCGGGAAAAAATCGGGAAACACTCAGGCCGCGGGCCGCGGCGGCCGCATGGCCGTCCGGGGCCGGCCGACGAGCCGCGTGAGCACGACGATCGCGACCAGCGTGACGACGTACGCGGCGATCTGGATCCCCGCCGGACGCGCGGTATAGCCGATCAGCGTATGCAGCGCCTTGCCGACGATGCTCGATTCCTTGAGCAGCCACGACGTGTCCCACACCGCATCGCCCCACGACGGCACGAGGCCGGCCGCGAGCAGGAAGCCGACGCACTGGCTCGCCATCCCCGCCGCGAGCAGCACGATCAGCGCGTTGGTGACGGAGAACAGGCGCTTCAGCGGAATCTGCAACAGGCCCGCGTACATCGCATAGCCGAGCCCGGCTCCGCCGAACACGCCGAGCAGCCCGCCTGCGATCATCTGCGGCGTCTGCCCGGGATCGCCCGCGGCGATGCCGTACAGGAACAGCACGGCCTCGGAGCCCTCGCGCAATACCGCAACGCCGACCACGATCGCGAGCCCGGTCAGCGGCCGGCTGCCGGCCGCGACGGCCCGCCCGACTTCGCCCATGTGCAGCGCCATCTCGCGCCCGTGGCTGCTCATCCAGATGCAGTGCCACGCGAGCATCAGCGTCGCGACGAACATCACGCCCGCGTTGAAGACTTCCTGGCCCATGCCGGACGCCCACTGCGAGATCACGTCCGCGAATGCCGCGATCAGGCCGGCGCCGATCACGCCGCCGACGAGCCCGCCGCCGACCCACCAGCCGCGCCGCGGCACGCCCTTCGTGGCGGCCATCACGATCGAGACCACCAGCGCGGCCTCGAGCACTTCACGAAAGACGATCAGGGCGGTAGACAGCATGGCGATGTCTGCTTACTTGACGCTCAGGTGCGTCTTCGACTGCGCTTCGTGATACTCGTCGTGGAACTCGTAGGTGCCGGCCTTCAGCGGCCCGACCAGGATCTCGACCGACTTGCCGGCCGGCACGACCTTCTCCGCCTTGAAGTCGTCGCTTTCGAATTCCGCGGGCGTCGAATCGAGGTTCTTCACGACGAACTTCACCTTCTTGCCGGCCGGGATCGTCACGCCGTCGGGCGAAAACTTGTGGTCCTTCAAGGTCAGGTTGACGACATCGTCTGCCGCGAATGCGGACGTTGCCGAAGCGCCCAGCAGGGCCAGTGCGAAACCGATAGCGAAACGAGTCATGTGCGTAATGAAATGAAATATCGAAGGGGATTGATACTAAGATCGATTCGCATTTTCACCTCGGAGTACCCTTACCGCAATCAGGGAGATCGAGCATCATCGACATGAAGTGGCCCTTGCCGCACAAGGCTCCGCCAGATTTCGCCGACAATGCGCGGCCGTCAATCGGGAAAAATTCCGACTGACGCATGCCGGCGAGTTGCGATTCGTCTGACCTCAGCTTTACAAACAGCTTGTGCGATACCGAACGCTGCGGGCGCGCTTGACCTTCCCACCATGGCAAGCTTCATGCTGAACGTACTCGTCAATCGTCAACTCAGGAGAACACGATGGAATTCGAAGTCCAGGACATGACCTGCGGCGGCTGTGCCAACGCGATCACGCGCGCGGTGACGGCAGCAGACCCGGCCGCAAAGCTCGACATCGACGTGGCCGCGAAGACCGTGAAGGTCGAATCGGCGCAAGGCGCCGAACGCGTGCAATCGATCATCGAAGCCGCGGGCTTCCACCCGGCGCTGCGCTCGGCCTGACGCACACGGGCGCGGCGCCACCCGGCACCGCGCCCGTGCAGCGGCCGCGTCAGCGCAGCCGGATCAGCGTCGACTTCAGCTCGGTGTACTTCTCGAGCGCGTGCAGCGACTTGTCGCGGCCGTTGCCTGACTGCTTGTAGCCGCCGAACGGGAAGTTCATGTCGCCGCCTTCGTCGTAGCAGTTCACCCACACCGTGCCCGCACGCAGCCGGCGCGACACGTCGTGCGCGGTCGCCAGGTCCGACGTCCACACGGCCGCCGCGAGCCCGTACTCGGTATCGTTCGCGATCCGCACCGCCTCGTCGACATCGTCGAACACGATCACCGACAGCACGGGACCGAAAATCTCCTCGCGCGCGATCTTCGCATCGGGCTTCACCTCGAACACCGTCGGCTCCACATAGAAGCCGCCCGATGCCTCCTTCACGCGTGCGCCGCCCGTGACGAGCGTGCCTTCCTTGCGCCCGGCGTCGATGTAGCCGAGCACGCGCTCGAGCTGGATCCCGTCGACGATCGCGCCCATCGATACCGACGGATCGAGCGGGTTGCCGGGCACGTACGCGCGCGCGGCCGCGACCAGCTTCCCGATGAACGCATCCTTGATGTCGCGATGCACGAGCAGGCGCGAGCCGGCCGTGCACATCTCGCCCATGTTGTAGAAGATCGCGCCGGCCGCGGCCTGCGCGGCGCGGTCGAGATCCGGACAATCGGGCAGCACGATGTTCGGCGACTTGCCGCCGAGTTCGAGCCACGCGCGCTTCAGGTTCGACTGCGCGGCGTACTGCATGATCAGCTTGCCGACCGCGGTGGAGCCGGTGAACGCGATGCAGTCGACGTCGCGATGCAGCGCGAGCAGCTTGCCGGGTTCGCCCGCGCCCGGCACGACGTTGAACACGCCGGCCGGGATGCCGGCCTCGCATGCGAGCTGCGCGACACGGATCGCGGTCAGCGGCGACTTCTCCGACGGCTTCAGCACGACGCTGTTGCCGGCCGCCAGCGCCGGGCCGAACTTCCATGCGGCCATCAGGATCGGGAAGTTCCACGGCACGACGGCCGCCACCACGCCGACCGGCTCGCGCGTGACGAGACCGACGAGATGGTGGTCGGCCGGCGCGACTTCGCCGCCGACCTTGTCGATCGCTTCGGCGAACCATTCGACGCAATACGCGGCGCCCGGCACGTCAACCGTCGTCGTGTCGCCGATCGGCTTGCCCGCGTCGAGCGTCTCGAGCAGCGACAGTTCATCGAGATGCTCGCGCATCAGCGCAGCCCAGCGCAGCAGCACGGCCTTGCGCGCGCGCGGGTTCAGTCCGGCCCACACCCCGGCGTCGAACGCGCGGCGGGCGGCCGCGACGGCGGCATTCACGTCGGCTTCGCCGCAATCGGCCACCTTCGCGAGCACGCGGCCGTCGATCGGGCTCACGCAGTCGAACGTCCTGCCGCCGTGCGCGTCGCACGACGCGCCGTCGATGAATGCGCGCCCTTCGATCTCGAGCGACGCCGCCTTGTCCTGCCAGTCAGCCAAAGTCAACTTGTTCATCAGGATGCCTCAATTGTCGTGGCATTCGCGCTGCGGCACGCCGCGCAACGGCAACGCTGCCGGCGGCGAATGCGGTGATGCGCGGCGGGTCAGAAGGTGGCCGGCGAATTGGCCGACACGACCTCGCAGAGCTGTTCCGCGCTGGGATTGCGAAAACGGTGCGGCAAGCGGCTTTCGAAGTAGTAGCCGTCTCCGGGGTCGAGCAGCCAGGTCGCGCCGTCGACGGTGAGCTCGAGCCGGCCCGACACGACCACGCCGCCCTCGTGCCCCGCGTGCACGAGCATCTCGGGCCCCGTATCGGCGAGCGGCTGGTAGACCTCGCGCATGATGCACATGTTGCGGTCCTTCACGCCCGCGCCGACCAGGTGAAACGCGAGCGCGTCGTTGCCCAGGTTCGGCATCTCGTCACGGCGCGACACGACCGAGCGCGATTCGACCAGCTCGAACGTGAAGAACTCCGCGAGACTCATCGGGATGCATTCGAGCAGTTTCTTCAGCGAGCCGACCGACGGGCTCACGCGGCCCTGTTCGATCAACGAGATCGTGCCGTTGGTCACGCCGGCCCGCTTCGCGAGTTCGCGCTGCGACAGGCCATGCTTGTTGCGCACGAAACGCAGGCGCTCGGCGACTTCGGTGGACATCGATTCGGTTTCGGACACGATAGTAGTGCGGTGAAAAAGTGAAACGGCGTGTTGGGCAGCCGTTGAATATTCTAATCACTTTATGCCGCGCATCAGCGGGGAAAACCCTGAAAGGCGATCGAAATAATGAACACCTCGCGAGCCATTCCATTTACGAATCTTTTGTTCGCAGTGCTTCGGGAAAGCCCTGACACGGGACCGTCAAAAAACATTTGACGCCGTTTTTGACTCGTATATGCTGGCTCTCAGGTCAGCGTCATTGGCCATTCATCGGCACCAGAAAACGTTATCGCAACGCAAAAATTGATGCCCATCAATGTAAATGACGCAGGCCCGGCACCTCGATTATTTTAAACGCCCAGCGCGCCGAAACGATCAGGTGTTCAATACTTTCAACAAACCAGTCGAGTGTAATCGTGAGAGTCCGTGGCCCTCTGGTGAGGTGGGATCGAGGCGATGTGCGAAGTTTGCGCAGCGCTGCTCCCGCTTCCGATGGCAGTTGCGGCTGGCATAGTCCTCGCCTGCTGCATCTGTCGATCTACACCATCCTGTCCCGTCGTTCCGTCAGGCGTCACAACGCCGTTTCCGCACGCGCGTTCGTGGCCGTCGACACGGACGAAGTCGCGTCGCTGCTGCCATAGCGCCTCTCCTCCTTTTCTCGTCGTTCGTTTCAACTGCCTGTCCGTCAGCCGCGTCGTCTGCGCGGTGACGGAACGCGTTCGCGCATCGATTGCCGCGTCGCGCATCGCAACGAAACGGACGATGGCCTGACCGTCGCGCGCAGCGCGGATCGCCATGCGACCCCGTTGCGCCCATTCACCAGCGGCCTTGCGCGTTTCGCCAGGCTGCGGGGCCGTGTCGCGCCTGCGTTTTGCGCTTTTTCCGCACGACGCACGCATCAGCCCTACGGACAACTGATTGACGTCATGGAAAGGAAACCCCTCGTCGGCATCACCGCCGACTTCACGCAGATCGGCGCCCACGCGTCGCACACGGTCGGCGACAAGTACGTCGCGGCGATCGTCGACGGCGCACACGCGCTCGCGATGGTGCTGCCCGCGCTCGGCGATCGCCAGTCGGTCGACGACGTGCTCGGCACGGTCGACGGCCTGCTGTTTACCGGCAGCTACTCGAACGTCGAGCCGCATCGGTACGGCGGCGAGCCGAGCGCGCCCGGCACGAAGCACGATCCCGCACGCGACGCGACGACGCTGCCGCTGCTGCGCGCGGCGATCGCGGCGGGCGTGCCCGTGCTGGCCGTGTGCCGCGGCTTCCAGGAGCTGAACGTGGTGTGCGGCGGCACGTTGCATCAGCGCGTGCACGAAGTGCCGGGCCTCGCCGATCACCGCGAGGACGACGACGCGCCGACGGACACGCAATACGGCCCCGCGCACGTCGTGCGCCTGACGCCCGGCGGCGTGCTGCACACGCTCGCCGGCGGCCGCGACGACGTGCACGTGAACTCGCTGCACAAGCAGGGCATCGCGCAACTCGGTTCCGGCCTCGCCGTCGAAGCCGTCGCGCCGGACGGCCTGATCGAGGCCGTCAGCGTCGTCGACGCGCCGGCCTTCGCCCTCGCCGTGCAATGGCATCCGGAATGGCGGCATGCGCATGACCCGCTGTCGAGCGCGATCTTCCGCGCGTTCGGCGACGCCTGCCGCGCGCGCCGCAACGCCCGCACGCGCGCCACGGCCGCCGCCGCGCTCGCCTGAGCGCGCCGACCCACATAACGAGAACAGACATGCAAGACATCGAAGACTTTCTGAAGCAGCACCGGATCACCGAGATCGAAGCGATCATTCCCGACATGGCCGGCATCGCGCGCGGCAAGATCACGCCGCGCAACAAGTTCACGTCCGGCGAATCGATGCGGCTGCCACAGGCCGTGATGGTGCAGACCGTCACCGGCGAGTATCCGGAAGACGGCTCGCTGACCGGCGTGACCGATCCCGACATGGTGTGCGTGCCCGACACGTCGACCATCCGCCTGATCCCGTGGGCCGTCGACCCGACCGCGCAGGTGATCCACGACTGCGTGCACTTCGACGGCTCGCCGGTCGAGATCTCGCCGCGCTACGTGCTGCGCCGCGTGCTCGACCTGTACAAGGCGAAGGGCTGGAAGCCCGTCGTCGCGCCGGAGCTCGAGTTCTACCTGGTCGACATGAACAAGGACCCGGACCTGCCGCTGCGTCCGCCGGTCGGCCGCACGGGCCGCCCCGAAACGGGCCGCCAGTCGTATTCGATCGAGGCCGTCAACGAGTTCGATCCGCTGTTCGAGGATATCTACGAGTACTGCGAAATGCAGAACCTCGACATCGACACGCTGATCCACGAAGTCGGCGCCGCGCAGATGGAGATCAACTTCATGCACGGCGACGCGCTGTCGCTGGCCGACCAGGTGTTCCTGTTCAAGCGCACGGTGCGTGAAGCCGCGCTGCGTCACAACATGTACGCGACGTTCATGGCCAAGCCGATGGAAGGCGAACCGGGCTCCGCGATGCACGTGCACCAGAGCATCGTCGACGAGGAAACGGGCCGCAACCTGTTCACGTCGCCGGAGACGGGCGGCGCGACGTCGCTGTTCTACAACTACCTCGCGGGGCTGCAGAAGTACACGCCGGCGCTGATGCCGATCTTCGCGCCGTACATCAACTCGTACCGCCGGCTGTCACGCTTCATGGCCGCGCCGATCAACGTGCAGTGGGGCTACGACAACCGCACGGTCGGCTTTCGCATCCCGCACTCGGGCCCGGCCGCGCGCCGCATCGAGAACCGGATCCCGGGCGTCGACTGCAACCCGTACCTCGCGCTCGCGGCGACGCTCGCGGCCGGCTACCTCGGCATGACGCAGCGCCTCGAGCCGACCGAGCCGCTCGTCAGCGACGGCTACAACCTGCCGTACCAGCTGCCGCGCAATCTCGAGGAAGGGCTCACGCTGATGGCCGCGTGCGAGCCGCTAGCCGGCATTCTCGGCGACAAGTTCCTGAAGGCGTATTTCGCGCTGAAGGAAACCGAATACGAAGCGTTCTTCCGCGTGATCAGCTCGTGGGAACGCCGTCATCTGCTGCTGCACGTGTAAGCGCGCGCACGCACGTACTACGGAAATACGGAGGAAACATGACGTACCGCAACGAATCTGCCTGGATCCAGCCGGCCGCGCCGGCCGCCGCGCCCCGCACGACGCAGGCACGCACGACCGCCGAATACCGCGCGCTCGACGCCGCGCACCACATCCACCCGTTCTCGGACATGGGCGCGCTCAATCGCGC